>CAITEF010000449.1 GCA_903891315.1 uncultured Rhodospirillales bacterium
AGTGGCACGCCATCGAGATCATGATCGAGCGCCTGCGACGCACGCCGCAAACCGTCGCGCGCTCCGCCGGCGAGCGCGCCGTGCTCGAATTGCTGCAAGAGGCGCTGCGGGCGCATGCCTCGCTGTCACCGGATGGCCGTGAGCGGATGCAGGCGATGATCGGCGAGCATTTGCGCCTGGAACGCAATTTCGTTCCGCTCTTCCACATTCTGCGCACCGCCGCCCTGCAACGCTCGCGCGGATTCTCGGTGCATTATACTGGATTTGAGACCGGTGCGTCGTACGATTTGCTGATCGAGCGCGGCGGGACGGTGGCTGAGGTGGTGTGTGAGGTGGTCTCCGCCGAAGACGGTCGCGACGTGCATCGTGGCGCCTGGGTTCAACTGGTCGACCGGATCGACCCGGATCTGCAGACTTGGCTGTCAGCGCATCCCGGCAAATATCTGCTCAAGCTGACCCTGCCGCAGGGTCTGAACGCGGAGGAGCCGCAACTCGCGGCCCTGCATGGCCGGATCAGCACGATGCTGCGGGAGCATCGCCGCGCCGATCATGACGAGGCCTGCATTCTGCGGCTTGACCCGCTGATGCTGGCCGCGGCGCAGTCCACCACGACGGAGCGCGAGCCGAGGCTGATCTCCACCTTGCGTCGTGAATTCGGCCATCAGGCGCATCTTGCGATGACGAGTGCCGGTCAGGGCGTGGTGGTGCTGGCCGCCCGCGCCGGACGAGAGGACGAGGTGGCGGCGGCGATTCGCAGGCGGTTGGCGGCCATCGCCCCCGCGCGGCTGTCGGGCGCGCATCCCGGCATTCTAGCGATGTTCGTCGAGGACACCGACCGCACCGAGTGGCGGTATCTGCGTGACCAACTGCAGCTTGAGGGCGAGGCGCGGCATTTCCTCACCCACCCGGAGGCTCGCTGCGTGGTGGCGGTCACCTGCGCGTCGCGGCTGGAGCTGTTCGGTGCCACCGCGCCCGACGCGGCAAATGACGGCGAGCTCCGATTCCGCAACCCAGCCCACCCCGCCGCAAAGGCCATGGCGCTGGCACCTGCGGTGGTTTCAACGAATTGAAATCACCTTGCAGTGCAGCGCTGACTCCGTCGTTGGATTGAAAAATAAAATCAAATCAATGTGTTGCAACTTTGGCGCACCTTACAGCTTCGCAAGATCGTCATTTGGGCGGGCTTGCGCTGTTGTGTGGGGCAGACTTGTATTCTAAGCCGACGCAGCCGGTCGTGTGATCGGCGATGGCCCGTGGTGCGAATTCCGCGCTCGTGTGTCGAGCCCGCTAGGGAGGTTGGTCTTGAATCGGATGCGTGCAGTCCTGATGGTGTCGGTCTTCGGATTGACTCTTGCCCAATTCGCCCCGCCTCTCCTGGGTTCTGCGGCCGCGCAGGGCGCGGGTGGCGTGAAGTTCGCCCAGATGCAGCCGGGTGGCGTTATTGCGTCCATAAAGGTGCAGGGCAATGAACGCATCGAGTCCGGCACGGTGGTGTCGTATCTCGTCGTCCAGCAAGGCGATGCGTTCGACCCGGAGCGGATCGACCGCTCCCTGAAATCGCTCTACGCAACCGGGCTGTTCGCCGACGTCGCGATATCGCGCGAGGGCAGCACGCTGGTGGTTCGTGTGGCGGAGAATCCGATCGTCAATCGGGTGATCTTCGAAGGCAACAAGAAGAACAACGACGAACATCTGAACGGGGTGATCTCGCTCAAGGCGCGCAGCGTGTTCACCCCCGATCTCGCCCAGATCGACAAGAAGAAAATCCTCGACGAATACACCAAGAAGGGCCGCTTCGGCGCGCGCGTCGAGCCGAAGGTCATCAAACTTGACCACAACCGCGTCGATGTCATCTATGAGATCAACGAGGGCACCGACACCTATATCAGCCACATCAGCTTTGTCGGCAATCATGTCTACAGCGAATCCAAGCTGAAGGATGTGATCTCGTCGCGCGAAGAGGCGTGGTGGCGGATTCTGTCGTCCACCGACAGCTACGATCCCGACCGTCTGCAATATGACCGTGAATTGCTGCGCCGCTTTTATCTGCGCAACGGCTATGTCGACGTTGACCTCAGCAACCCGACCGCCGAACTGGCGCAGGATCGCTCGGCGTTCTTCGTCAACTTCACCGTCAAGGAAGGCGAGCGCTATCGCGTCGGCACCGTTTCGGTGGCGAGCAATCTGCGCAACGTCAATCCGGATGATCTGAAAGCTCTGGTCGATATCACTGAGGGTGATTGGTACGACGGCAGCCAGATCGAGAAGGTGTCCGACGCGCTGTCAGACGCTGTGCGCGCCAAGGGCTACGCCTTCGTCGACGTCAAGCCGAGCGTCACACGTGATCCGGCCACCAAGACCATCAAAGTTGCCTTCAATGTCGGTGAGGGACCGCGCGTCTATGTCGAGCGAATCGACATCGCTGGCAATGTCCGCACCCAGGACAAGGTGATCCGCCGTGAGTTCCGCCTTGCCGAAGGCGACGCGTTCAATGCCGACCTGCTGCGTCGTTCACGTCAGCGCATCGACGACACCGCCTATTTCAACAAGGTCTCCGTCACCTCGCAGCCGGGCTCGGCGCCTGATAAGGCGGTGGTGAACACCACCGTTGAAGAGAAATCGACCGGCGAATTGTCGCTCGGCGGCGGTTACTCGACCGATGCGGGCGCGCTGCTCAATGTCGGTCTGCGCGAGCGCAATCTGATCGGCTCCGGCGTCGAGGCCGGGATCAACGCCGTGTTGGCGCAAAAGCGCTCCTCGGTCGATCTCAGCATGACCAACCCCTACCTGTTCGATCAGAACCTGGTGGGCGCGGTCGATATCTTCGCCATCCAGAGCAACATTACCACCTACACGCAGTATGAGGAGCGGCGCTACGGTGCCACGTTCTCGGCTGGCTACGAGATCAACGAGCATCTGCGGCAGAACTGGAGCTACACGATCGTCTCGCGCGACATCTACAATGTCGAAAGCACCGCGAGCCTTTACGTGCAGGATGAAGCCGGCCCATCGCTGCTTTCGCAGGTCGGTCAGGCGCTTGCTTTGGACTATCGCGACAGCCGCATTGAACCGCATAGCGGCTTCCTGGTCCGTGTCGGCACCGACTATGCCGGTATCGGCGGCGACGTGCGCTATGCCCGTGTGAAGCTTGACGCCAATCTGCTGGTGCCGCTCGAATCGGTGTTCAACGACCCGGATTATATCCTCTCGTTTAGCGCTGGCTCGGGTTACATGTTCAATCTCGGCCAGAACGAGCGCATCATCGACCGATTCTTCCTCGGCGGCGACAATCTGCGCGGCTTCCAGGTCGGTGGTGCCGGTCCGCACGCGATCTCGGGTGGCGACAGCATCGGCGGTCGGTTCATCTGGACACAATCGACCGAGTTGCGCTTCCCGCTGCCGGTTTCGGCGGATCTTGGCCTGACGGGTCGGTTCTTCGTCGATGTTGGCGCGCTGACGCAGGCCTCAAACCGGTTGCGCACTTCCAATCAGACGATTGCGATCACTGATAGTGGCGCGCCGCGCATCGGTGCAGGTTTTGGCGTGTCGTGGAAGACGCCGTTCGGTCTGATCAATCTCGACTTTGCCCCGTTTGTGGTGAAGCAGGCTTATGATCAGACCCAGTTCTTCCGCTTCAGCTTCGGCACGAGGTTCTGATCCCGATGTTTCGTTCGATTTCGTTTGCCGGTTCAATTGCAGCAGTTTGCGTTGGTTTGATTGCCGTCTCCGTCGTTCCTGCTGTGGCTGAGGATTTCTTTATCCCCGGCCAGCAGCGCCCGGCCCAGTCGGCATCGCAGCCGCCTCAGCAAGCGGCCCCGCGTCCGGCTCCGGCCCCGCGTCCGTCGCCATCGCCCGCAGCGCCACCTTCCTTTAGCGGTGGCCCGATTGGGCCCGGTGGGGATCAAGATCAAGCGGCGCCTGTGCAAGTCGCGCTGCCGCCGATGCCGGAATTGCCACCCATCGCCAAGGGCAACCCGCCACCATCCGCGGTGATCGGCGTGATCGGCGTGCCGGAAGTCATGCGCGCCTCCAACGCCGCGCAGGCGGTGGACAAGGTGATCGGCAGCCGTCGCGACAAACTCAACGAGGACGCGCAGAAGGAACAGGCCGCGTGGCGTGAGATGCAGCAGACGCTGGCCGCGCAATCGAGCACCATGTCGCCCGAGCAGAAGCGCGGCCGCGAGCGTGAGTTGCAAGACCGCATCGCCAACGCACAGAAAGCCTTTCGCGACCGTGCCCGCATCATTCAGGAAGCCGCACAATATGGCGTGGGCCAGATCGAGCGCGCGCTGGTGGCGGTGATCCGTCAGGTTGCCGACAGCCACGATATGAATCTGGTGTTGCACCGCTCGCAGGTGGCGCTGAATGTGTCGAGCTTCGACATCACCGACGAGGTGACGTTGCAGTTGAACAAGGTGTTGCCCTCGGTTGTGATTCCGCCGGATGGCGTCTCGGTTGTGGATTTGCCGCCGCAGCCGGGGACGGTGACGACGCCGACCAATGCGGCGGCGACCGGGGCTGCCGGTGCAGCGCCTTTGGGGCCGCGTCGCTGATGCGGCAGGTTAGGTGGGACTGAGACAGTGTCGGGTTCGGTAGCCAATTCCATGCATTCGCATCCCGAGCTTGGGGATGCTCGTTTCTTCGAGCGCCGTGGCCCGTTCAGCGCTGCCGATTTGGCTGAAGTGATCGGGAGCGCCCCCCCGGAAAATCCGGATGATCGGCGCTATGTCCGGGTCGCCCCGCTGCAATTGGCAGGGCCGACGGATGTCAGTTTCCTGGATAACCGGAAATACATTCCGGCGTTGGAAGCCAGCCACGCCGGATTGGTGATCGTTCATCCCTCGATGGTGTCGCGGGTGCCGCAAGGCTGTGTGGCGTTGCCAACGCGTGAGCCTTATCTCGCCTGGGCCAAGATCGCCAATCTGTTCCATCCGCTGCCGCCGGTGCAGCCGAGTATCGATCCGACCGCGATCATCCATCCCACGGCACAGGTCGACGAGACCGCCCAGATCGGCCCCTATGTGATCGTCGAGGCCGAGGCGAAGATCGGGCCGAGGGGCTGGATCGCGGCCCATGCGGTGATCGGCAAGGGCGTGGTGATCGGCACCGATTGCCGTATCGGGGCGAGTGCCACCGTCTCGCACGCCATTCTTGGCAACCGCGTCGTGCTGTTCCCTGGCGTCCGGATCGGCCAGGACGGGTTTGGCTTTGCCACCACGATGACACCGACTGGCCCCCGCCATATCTCCGTGCCGCAGCTCGGGCGCGTGGTGATCGAGGACGATGTCGAGATCGGGGCGAATGCCTGTGTGGACCGTGGCTCGGCACAGGACACTGTGGTCGGCGCGGGCACCCGCATCGACAACCTGGTACAGATCGGGCACAACGTGCGCATTGGCCGTTGCTGCGTGATCGTCGCCCAAGTTGGGATCAGCGGGTCGGCTGTGCTGGAGGATTTCGTGGCGCTTGCCGGGCAGGTCGGGGTTGCGGGCCATTTGCGCATCGGGCGCGCGGCACGTGTCGCTGGGCAAGCCGGAGTGATCAGCGACCTTGCCGGTGGCGTCGATTATATGGGCATGCCTGCGCAGCCGGCGAAGGCATTCCTGCGCCAAGTGGCCGTGTTGAAGCGACTTGCTGCGCGCAAGAGCGGCGGAGCCGAGGCAGATACCGCGCAGGATGGCGCGGATCGGCCCAAGGCAGAGACGAGCAGGGACTGAGCGATCATGGACGGAACCGAAATCAATCAGGCTGAAGCGGCCACGACGGCGAAAGTCATCGCCTCGGTGGATGTCGAGCGCATCATGCGCGACATCCCACATCGCTTCCCGATGCTGATGATCGACCGCGTTGAAGACATCGTCAGCCACGAGAGCGCTGTGGGTGTGAAAAACGTCACCATCAACGAGCCGTTCTTCCAGGGGCATTTCCCGGAACGTCCGGTGATGCCCGGCGTCCTGATTGTGGAAGCGATGGCGCAGACTTCAGCCGTGCTGGTGGTTGAAAGCCTCGGCGACAATGCGGCTGGTCTTTTGGTTTATTTCATGACGGTCGACAACGCGAAATTTCGCCGCCCGGTGGTGCCGGGTGATCAGTTGCGCATCCATGTCACCAAAGAGCGCCGACGCGGCAATGTGTGGAAGTTCAAGGGAGTGGCCAAGGTGAATGGTACGGTTGTGGCTGAGGCGATCTACTCGGCGATGATCATGGACCGTCAGTCTTGAGCAATATCCACCCCACCGCCCTCGTCGCCGCTGGAGCCGAGATCGGCGCAGACGTGACCATCGGTCCGTGGTGCTCAGTCGGCCCCGAAGTGGTGCTGGAGGACGGCGCCAACCTGATCAGTCATGTGGTGGTCGATGGCATCACCCGGATCGGTGCGGGGTCTCAGATCTATCCGTTCGTCACTGTTGGCATGGCCCCGCAGGACCTGAAATACAAAGGTGAGCCGACCCGCACCGAAATCGGCGCGCGCTGTCATCTGCGCGAGCATGTCACCGTGCATCGCGGCACCGTGACCGGCAGTGGCGTGACCACGGTGGGCGATGGCTGCCTGCTGATGGCAGGCGTTCACGTGGCGCATGATTGTGCGCTCGGCGAAGGCGTGGTGATCGCCAACAATGTGTTGCTCGGCGGCCATGTCAGCATCGGCGCCAATGCGGTGCTCGGCGGCGGGGCTGCGGTGCATCAATTCACCCGCATCGGCCGGGCCGCGATGATCGGCGGCATGGCGGGGGTGACGGCGGATGTGATTCCGTTTGGCACCGTCATCGGGAATCGTGGCTATCTGGCCGGTCTGAACATCATTGGCCTGCGCCGCCGCGGGTATGACCGCGCGCAGATCAATGCGGTGCGCGCGGCATTTCGCCTGATGTTCCTCGGCGGCGGCGTGTTCAACGACCGCGTCGAGGAGGCTCGCACCACCTATGGCAACGAGGCGTTGGTCGCCGAGATGCTGGAATTCATCGCTGCCTCCGGCAAACGCGGCCTGATCCACGCCGCCGTCGAGGATGGCAATGATGAGGCGGTCTGAGCCGCGTCTCCGATGAGCCAGACGCCGCCGCGGACGCTCGGCATCATCGCCGGTGGCGGTCCGTTGCCTTCGCAGGTGGCCCGCGCCGCACAGGCAGCGGATCGCCCGGTGTTCCTCGTCGGTCTCGAAGGCTTTGCCGACCGCGCCTTGCTCACGCCGTTTTCACACAAGGTGATCCGCCTCGGCGCGATCGGTTCGATTCTCTCGGCATTGCGCGAGCAAGGCGTGCAGGATTTGGTGCTCGTCGGCCCGGTGCGCAGACCGTCAATGCTGGATCTGCGCCCAGATGCCGAGGGCATGAAGCTGATGGGGCGCATCGGTCGTGCGGCCTTCGGCGGGGATGACGGGTTGCTCGCTGCCGTGGTGCGGGTGCTCGGCGAAGAAGGATTCCGGGTGATCGGCGCGCATGAGATCCTCACCGAGGCGGTCGGCCCGCGCGGCCAGCTTACGGCCACCGGGCCGGATGCGCAGGCGCAGGCGGATATCCAGCGTGGCATCACGGTCGCCCTGGCATTGGGGGCGGTGGATGTCGGGCAGGGTTGCGTGGTGCAGGCCGGTGTGGTGCTGGCCGTCGAGGCCATTGAAGGGACGGACGCGATGCTCGCCCGCGCGAGCGGCTTGGCACGGCCGGGCCCGGGCGGGGTCTTGGTCAAGCTGGTCAAGCCGGGCCAGGACCGCCGCGCCGATCTGCCCACCATCGGGCCGGGCACGATTGCCGCCGCCGCCGCCGCCGGGCTGCGCGGGATTGCGTTCGAGGCGGGCGGCACGCTGATCACCGACCGAGCGGCGACGATTGAAGCGGCCGATGCGGCTGGGCTGTTTTTGGTCGGGGTTGAGCCGACCTTGCAAACCTGATGGCTGAGTTGGGGCTGTTGAGGGATCTTCCTTAAGGATTCGTTCATATATCCGTTGCATCCTGCAACCCCATAAGGTCGGCAGGATGGGAATGATGCGCGCAGTTTTGGCAGATGACACAATGGTCGCCGGACCATTGGCTGACATGTATGCCGATGCTGCCGCCGCGCTGAATGACGCCGAGGAGCATGAGCGGGCAGAAGCGGCGTGTCGGGCGGCACTCGATCTGGTCCCCGGCCATTGGGCGGCGCTGGCCAATCTAGGGGCGGCGTTGCATCGGCAGTCCCGCTATGCCGAGGCTGTCAGCACCTATGTCGCCGCCGCCCGCGCCAATCCAGGCAATGCGGCGGCGTTCTCCAATCTCGGTGTGGTCCTCAACGAGATGCAGGCTATGGAGATGTCGCTCCAGGCGCATGATGAGGCGCTGCGTCTGGCACCGGGCAATGCGCAGATCCGCGCCAACAGAGCCATGGCGCTGCTGATGGCGGGCGATCTTGCGCAGGGGTTTGCCGAATTCGAGGCGCGCTGGGAACTCGACCTGCCAGGGATGACCGGCACGCGCTGGCAGGGCGAGCCCCTGGCCGGGCGGCGTCTGCTGGTGTGGGATGAAGGCGGGTATGGCGACACGCTGCAATTCATTCGCTATCTCCGCCCGCTGCTGGCGGCGGGGGAGAGGGTGGTGTTGCGTGTGCAGGCCCCGCTGCTGCGGCTGGCGCGCATGAGCTTTCCCGGCGTCGAGATCATGGCGTCGCACGAGGAGACGTTGCCGGATTACGATCTTCACTGCCCGATGATCAGTCTCGCCGCCGTGATGGGCACCACTATCGCGAGCGTGCCACGGGAGGTGACGTATTTGGCGGTCGATCCGCTGCAAGCCGCGCATTGGCGGGAATCGCTGGGGCGGCTCGGCGCGGTGCGCAAGATCGGGTTGGTTTGGGCGGGGGCGCCGCGGCCCGGGATGCGGCAGGTGCACGCGATGGATCGCAGGCGTTCCCTCCGGCTCGACATGCTGGCCCCATTGATCGAGATACCGGGCATCGAATGGGTCAGTCTGCAACTGGGCGGCGGCGGCGAGATTGAGCGCACCGGCCTTCCGATCCTCGACCCGATGCCCCTGATGCAGGACTTCGCCGACACCGCGGCGCTGGTGGCGGCGCTCGACCTGGTGATCACCGTCGACACCTCCATGGCCCACCTGGCCGGGGCGCTGGCCAAGCCGGTGTGGGTGCTGTCGCGCCACGACGGCTGCTGGCGCTGGCTGCTGGAGCGCGACGACAGCCCGTGGTACCCGACCTTGCGGCTCTACCGCCAAACCCGGCCGGGCGCCTGGGCCGAGGTGATCGCCCGGGTCGCCGCCGACCTGGCGGGGTTGGTGGCCTTGGGCCGGTGACGTCACGCTACAGGCCGGCTCTCCGCATTGAGATGGATCAGCAACTCGGCGGTGGACTGGAACCGGGGCAGGGCGCCCCGTTCCGAATCACGGCAAGCCTCCTCGATGGCGGCCACGGTTTCGGCGTTGGGACGCACGTCGAGCGGCAAGGCATGGTCGCGGGCGGGGGTGTCGGTCCTGGCCGGAACGATGGAATCCGCGGTAGCCATGGCGGCCCTCCTTGGTCAGGTGGTTCCATTGTAGCTACAGTGCGGCGTGTGATCCAGGGCGATCCTGGGGCAAACGTTGACAGGCCGGCGGGCCTGCCCTACGAAGGCTCTTCACGGATTTTTGGTGGACGCATGTCGGAAAAAGTCGCGCTGATCACCGGTATCACCGGCCAGGACGGCGCCTATCTGGCCGAGCTCCTGCTGGCCAAGGGCTATATCGTGCACGGGGTCAAGCGGCGCTCGTCGTCGTTCAACACCGCCCGGGTCGATCACCTCTACCGCGACCCGCACCAGCACGATCTGCGTTTCTTCATGCATTACGGCGATCTCACCGACGCCACCAACCTGATCCGCCTGATCCAGGAAACCAAGCCGCACGAGATCTACAACCTGGCCGCCCAAAGCCACGTCCAGGTCAGCTTCGAGACCCCCGAATACACCGCCAACAGCGACGCCCTGGGCACCCTGCGCCTGCTCGAGGCCATTCGCATCCTGGGCATGGGCGAGCGGGTGCGCTTCTACCAGGCCTCGACCTCCGAGCTCTACGGCAAGGTCCAGGAGACTCCCCAGACCGAGACCACGCCGTTCTATCCGCGCTCGCCCTACGGCGTCGCCAAGCTTTACGGCTACTGGATCACGGTGAACTACCGCGAGGCCTACGGCATGTTTGCCTCAAACGGCA
>CAITEF010000450.1 GCA_903891315.1 uncultured Rhodospirillales bacterium
CGAAGGCGGCGGAGGTGCTGCCAAATGGTGGGATGGTAGGCCATCCCACCCTACAGGTCTGTGATCACGTTTTATTAACGCGGTATTTTCTTGAGTACGACCATCTGGTGTGTTGTTTGCTGGTGGATGGAAACCTCCCCCGAAACATCGCCGATTGAGACCGCAGCTGCGACGTTGCGGGGGATTTGGGCTGCGATGTTGCGGCAGTTTGGGATGTTCGGCGTGCAGCCCGCCCGCCAAATGGCGACGGCGAATTGGTTGAGCGCGAAGTTTCGCCAATTTGGCGATCTGCTCGCGCGCTATCAAGCAGGGAAGCTGCGCCGCTATGCCGCGCCGCGCATGGTCACGCCGGGGCGGACAATCGTCAACAAACCCGCGATGCGGATGCCACGGCAATGGGCGTGGTTGGTGATCACCGGCAAGCATCACGCGGCGGTATACGGCTCTCAACTGCAATATTGCGTGCTGGCGCGGCCAGAGGTGGCCGAGTTGCTGGAAATCTCCCCGCAGGCGCGGCGGATTCTGCGGCCATTGTGCCGGGCGCTTGCGGTGGAATTGCCGTGGACGGTGGACAAGCCGCGCGCCAAGCGACCACGCAAACCTCGCAAGCCGCGCCCGAAGCCGGAGCCGTTTCGGCATCAGTTGCCGCGCGGCGTGCTGAGCGCGGTGCGGCGGCACAAGGCTTTGGACAAGGCGATCAAGGCGCGGGATGCGCTTGTTTTGCAAATGGCGCAGGGGCGCCGGGGATGACGCTCGTGGTTATTGTTTCGGTGTGTAACTGAATTCGTTCATTAAATCGGTTGTCATTGCAAGGTGCGTAGCACCGCAGCAATCCACCGCGACACTGGCTGCATCGCGTTGGACTGCTGCGCTTCGCTGGCAATGACGGTTTGGGGCTTGGCTTGGGATGACGAGGGGCTGGTGATTGGTGCATTTGCTTCGCGAGCGCACCCTACTTCCCCGCATCCCCCAACGCTGCTACCTCCAGCGCCATCACAGGAGCACGCTATGAGCAGTCTGCGGATCGGAGTGGCTGGAGCCGGGCATTTCGGGCGGTTTCACACGCTGAAGATTGCCGCCTCGCCGCGCGCCACGCTCTCCGGCGTCTATGACCTCAGCCCCGAGCGCGCCGCCCTCGTTGCCGCCGAGGGCAAGTCCGTCGCCCGCAGTTTCGACGATCTGCTCGCGGCCTCCGACGCCATCGTGGTCGCAGCGCCAGCCGAGGCGCATTTCGATCTGGCGGGGCGGGCTTTGCGGGCGGGCAAGCATGTGCTGGTGGAGAAACCCATCGCCGCCACGTTGGACGAGGCGGATGGGCTGGCGGCCTTGGCCAGCGAGCGCAACCTGGTGCTGCAAGTCGGCCATTTGCTGCGCTATTCCGCCGAGCACCGCGCGATCAGCGAGCGTATGCAGCGGCCACTTTATATCGACTGCGTGCGCATCGCGCCGTTCAAGCCGCGCGGGACGGATGTCTCGGTCATTCTCGACTTGATGATCCATGACCTCGATTTCGTGCTCTCCTTGGTCGACAGCCCGATTGCCAGTGTGGACGCGGTGGGGGCCCCGGTGGCGAGCGAGCATGAGGATATCGCCAATGCCCGCGTGCGCTTCGAAAACGGCTGTGTGGCGACGATCACCGCGAGCCGGATTTCACTCAAGACCGAGCGCAAGATGCGGCTGTTCAGCCAGGAGGGCTATATGTCGGTCGATTTCGGCAGCCGGAAGCTGACGATGATCGGCCGCGAGCGCGGCTTTCCGATCCCCGGCACCGGCGGCGGCAAGTTCGAGGAAATCGGCTGGAAGGATCACGACACGCTGGAGGCCGAGCACGCGGCGTTCGCTTCGAGCATTCTCGATGGGGCCAAGGTGCTGGTCGATGCGGCGGCCGGGCGACGGGCGCTGGCGGCGGCATTGGCGGTGACGGACAGCATGGCCAGCTCGCGCGCGATCGCCGAGGCAAGCGGGCTGATCCGCTGATGCTGGGCCGCCTCACCCTGATCGCAGCATTGCTGCTGTCCGTCGCCTCGGCGGTCGCGCAACCGGCAGCGCCCTGGCTTGGCGATTGGCACGAGGCGGGCAGCCCGCGCCAGTTGAAGATCACCGCGACCACGCTGGTGGAGACCACGCAGGCCGGGGCAAAAACCTATCGCTGGACCGATCAGCGCTATGTGAATATCGGCGACACGATGGGCTGGAAGATCAAGCCGGGTGACTATTTCGGTTATGACAAGACCAGCCTTGATGTTGGCGGCATCAAGGCGATTGTCACCAAGGCCTGGGACGAAATCGGTCGTGATCGCCACACGCCGGAGGCCACCAAATCCTATCAGGCGGTGCTGCAGAAACTCGGCAAGATCACGCCGGGGACTTATCGCCGCCTGCGCCGCTTCTGCGTGCAGGCCCCGAACGCGCCGGCGGATTGCAACGAGCCGGACCAGGATGTGTTTCTGATCATGGATGGCGACCACGTTGTTGAGTTGGTGCTGTTCCAGGTGGCACCGGAGGAGAGCGAGATCCACGTGTTTCGTCACTGAGGTGCCCCTGTTCAATCCGGGCGCGTTCAGTTAATCAACCGTCGATCGAGTGAGCGTAACCCACGAACAAAGCAGAGATTCGTTGATGCAAAAGCCTGTCTTATACGTTTTAGCTGCGATTCTGGGCATGATCATCGGGATTGGCATCGGATCGTTCTTGCTCCCACGTCCGGGTGCTTCGTTGGGAATTGCGAGCCGCACCGCTGCGGTCGATGCGGCGATGGCGATCACCGAGCGGTGGGATGCGCAGCAACTGATCTCGCGTGAGTCGCCCGAATTGGCGCGCGCGGCCCCGGACGACCGGGTGGATGGGCTGTTCAACACGCTGCGCCGGTTGGGCGTGCGTCTGGGGATCGATGGTTGCAGCGGCAAGGCCACTGCCGTGCCCAACCGCGACGGCACCGAGACCGATACCGCCGATTATGCCTGTCCGGCACATTTCCAGGCGGGGGATGGCTCGATCGAGATCTCGCTGGTGAAGACCGGAGATGTCTGGAAGATTTCCGCCTTCCAGATCATCACGACGGCTTTGGGGCAGCCGCGTCAGTGATCTTGGATCGGTGATTGCGGGCTGGTTTCGCCCAAGGTCATCACATCAAGCACTTCCCGCGCCGCCGCCTGCGAGGGGAGCATGCCATCGGGGCGCAGGCTCGCCATCACCGCGCCGAAATCGTCGCGTTGCGCCTGCGCCACGGATTTGTTGCGGATCAGCGTCTCGACGGTTTGGGCGAGTTTTTCGGGCGTGCAGTTCTCCTGCAGCAATTCGGGCACGATTTCCCGCCCGGCGAGCAGGTTGACCATGGCGACATGCGGAATCTTGATCATCCGCCGCGCCATCATCGCGGTGATCGGGTTCACCCGGTAGGTGACGGCCATCGGCACCCCGGCGAGGGCGAGTTCAAGGGTGGAGGTGCCGGACTTGGTCAGAGCGGCGGAGGCCGCGGCATACGCGTCGTGTTTGTCTTCGAGATCGGTGACGATCACCGGGGCAACCCGCCATCCGGCGGTGGCGCGGCGGACGGTCTCGGCGACGGCGGAGGCGACCGGGACGACGGGGACGAGGCCGGGGATTTTGAGCGCCAGCAATTCGAGGGCCTGGCCGAACACTGGCAGAAGGCGCGGCACTTCGCTGCGGCGGCTGCCGGGCATCAGGATCAGCACCGGGCGGGTCGGCACGATGCCGTGGCGTTGGCGGAAGCGGAGCGCGTCGCCTTGGTCGGCTCCGGACTCGAGCACGGGGTGGCCGACGAAGCGGCCTTCGATGCCGTGCTGGGCGAACCATTCCGGCTCGAATGGCAGCAGGCAGAGCAGGCGGTCCCATAATCCGGGGAATTCGCGCACCCGGTGCGGCTTCCAGGCCCAGACTTGCGGGGCGACGTAATGCACGCGGCGGATGTCGGGGCAGGCGCGCAGCACGCGCAGGGTGAAGCCAGGGCTGTCGATGGTCACCAGCACGTCGGGCTGTTTGGCTTTGATGTCGGCGATGGTCTCTTGCATGCGGCGGCGCAGGCGGAGGATGCGAGGAAGGACTTCGACCAGACCCATCACGGCCAGCTCGCGCATCTCGAACAGGCTTTCGAAGCCGAGTTCGGCCATGCGCGGGCCGCCAATGCCGGTGAATTCGAGATGCGGGCGGGCGTCACGCAGGGCACGGATCAGCCGGGCGCCGAGCACGTCGCCGCTTTGCTCACCGGCGATGATATAGACGCGGCTCATGCGAACACCGCCACGCGGGCGGCGGGCGGGGCAGCGGGATGGTCGCGATGATTGCGCACGGCACCGTCAGCGCGGACGGCGTCGAGGCGGGTGGAATCGAGATCGACGATCAGCAATTTCTGCCGGTCCATCTCACCCTCGGCGACGATGCCGCTGTCGTCAAAGCCACGATCGACCGGGCCGTAGATTCCGGCGCGGCCGCGGTTCTCATCAAGGGTGGCGATGCCGTGGGCTGTCCCCACGGTGGGGGCGACGGCGAGGAAGCATTGGTTTTCCATCGCGCGTGCGCGGGCGGCGATCTGCACGCGGTTGAACCCGGCAAGGCTGTCGGTGCAGGAGGGGGCGAGGATCAGCCAGGCACCGGCTTCGACTTGGGCGCGGGGGAGGGCAGGGAATTCGAGGTCGTAGCAGATGGAAATTCCGATCCGGCCGAAATCGGTGTCGAACACCGCAGGCGGCTGTCCGGCATCGATATGCCAGAGTTCGGACTCAAAACGCGTCATGCAATGCTTGTCCTGAAAAGCGACCTTCCCCGCGGGGGAGATCAATGGGGCACGGTTGTGAATGCGATCACGGTTGCGAAAAGGCAGCGTGCCTGGGAGGAGCCAGATAGCATGCTGCTGTGCGATCGCACAGGCAGCCGCCACGGCATTCTCCGCCATCTCACATGCAGCTTTGAGTTCAAGGCCGAGATCCGGCTGCGGTTGGGCGGCCATCTCCAAGGGGGCGTATTCCGGCATCATCAGCATTTGCACGCCGCGCATGGCGGCAAAGGCGACCTCGCCTTCCAATCGCTCGCGCCACAGATCGAAACCCGGCGCATAGCGCACCCGCCAGGGCAACACGCCGAGGCGCAGCGTCGTCACAGGCGCTTGGTCCAGAAACGCAGCCGGTTCTCGACCTTCTCGGTGCTGTCGACTTGTTTCCAGCGCATCGTGCAGATCAGATCGGTCGGCAGATATCCGCGACGCCGCCAGAAATTGTCGAGCGGGATCGCGTCGGCGGGGCGGAGCAGATGTGACTGCGGGCGTTGCACCGCGCAGAATGTGGTGGACTCAACGCCTGGCAGGGTGCGCGCATGGGCTTCGCGCAATTCGAAGAAGCGCACGCCGATCCCTTGGCCGCGATACTTCGCAAGCAGCACGCTCTCGCCGAAATAGCAGAATTTCGAAAGGTCGAGCCCGGCCTCGCGGAAGGGCAGGGTGACGTGATCATCTTCCTCCGTCATCGCCAAACAGGTCGAGGCACCGACCGGTTCGTCGCCGTCAAACGCGATGGCGATCCCAGCGGTGGTGGATTGGGCAAAACCCTCCATGAAGCCCTGCTCGGAGGACAGCGAGCCGTCATAGAGATACGGCCACTCCTGAAACACCGCGATGCGCAGCGCGGAGAGGCGGTTGATCTGTGGGGCAATGGCCGGGCCGGTGAAGAATTCAACACGGGTCATGATGCAGAGATAGACTGCTGCTGGCCTGCTGGGAACAGATCTCTGTCAGACCGTTCCGAGATAGACGTTCTGCACCATCGGATTGGCGGCGATCTCGGCAGGCGTGCCTTCCGCCATCAGGATCCCGCGATCCATCACCAGGATGCGATGCGCGAAGCTGAACACGGCCTGCATGTCGTGCTCGGTGAAGATCACCGCGATGCCGTCCTGCGCGAGCGAGGCGACCAGTTCCATCGCCGCGCGCCGTTCGCGCTGCGCCATCCCGGCAGTCGGCTCGTCGAGCAGCAGCACGCGTGGGGTGGCGGCCAATGTGATGGCCAGTTCGAGGCGTTTGGTGTCGCCATAGGCCAAGGTGGCCGCGTCATGATCGGCCAGGGCAGCGAGGCCCACCCGGTCGAGCAGGCAGATTGCTTCTGCTTTGACCTGGGCGTCGGCCGCGCTGCGCAAGCGCCAGAGTTGTCGTTGGGCCGCCAGCAGGGCGGTCTGCACATTTTCGCCCACCGACATCGAGGCGAAGGTTTTCGAGATTTGGAAACTGCGGCCAATCCCGGCATGGGCGAAGCTGACAGGGCCGCCATGCAGCGCGACCCCGTTGAGCCGCACTTCGCCCATATCCGGCTCGATCTGGCCGCCGAGCATGGCGAAACAAGTGGATTTCCCAGCCCCGTTCGGCCCGATCAGCGCCAGCATCTCACCTGGCTCCACCGACAGCGAGACACCCTGCACAGCACCGATGCCGCCGAAGGATTTGTAAAGCGAATGGGCAGAAAACAGGCTCATCGCGCCAAGCCCTGCGGTCGCCAGAGAATCAACGCGAGCAACGTCAAGCCCAGCAATGCGCGCCAATAATCCGAGGCCAGCAGCAGCGTGTCGAACAGGCCAGTATAGGCGATGGCCCCCAGGATCGGCCCGCTGACACTCTGCACGCCGCCGAGCAGCACCATCGAAAGTGCGTCCACCGACCGGAAGATGGCGAGGCTGGAGGGGAACACGCTGCCCTTGCTGAAACTCGACAGCGCACCGGCGAGACCAGCGGCCGAGCCAGCCAGGGTGAAGGCAGCCAGACGCAGTTTCTCCGCATCAATCCCCGACGCTGCCGCCCGCCACGGCGCATCGCGGCCCGCGCGCAGGGCGAAGCCGAAAGGGGAGAAGATCACAGCCCGCAAGGCCAGCACTCCCGTGGCGCTCAACGCGATGCACAGCAGGAAAAACCACGTGCCGCCCATCCAAGGGGGCGGCCAGAGACCCAGAATCCCGTCGTCGCCACCGGTGACGTCATCCCATTGCGTTGCCACCGCCCAGGCGATCTGCGCAAAGGCGAGCGTCATCATCGCCAGCGACACGCCGGAGAGCCGGATCAGCACGAGGCCGATCAGAAATGCCATCGTCCCCGCGGCGAGCACCGCCAAAATCAGCGCCAGTGGCAGCGGGACGGCAAGGACCGTTGTTCCCAATGCAGCCGCATAGGCACCAATGCCGAACCACGCGGCGTGGCCGAAACTGATCGTCCCGCCTGGTCCCAGCAGCAGATGCAGCGAGGCGGCGAAGAGGGCTGCCACCGCCATCTCCTCCAGCACCGAGCGCGCGAAATCACCGCCGAGCAGGCCGATGGCCAGCGCCGCCACCAGCACTGCGCCGCCCGCCAATTTCTGCCAGAGCCCGGCAGCACGTAAACGATGAAAGCGCGGCGTCTCTTCAGCCTCGCCTGTCTTGCCGAGCAACCCTTGCGGTCGCAACGCCAGCACCAAGGCCATCAGCACGAAGACCAGAACGAGGCTCGATTTCGGCAGCAACAATATCCCAAGCGACTGCATCACGCCGACCAGCACGGCTGCGAGATAGGCACCTCCGATGCTGCCCATGCCGCCCACCACCACCACCACGAAGGCATCGGTGATCACCCGCAGATCGATGCCGAGATTGGCCGAATTCTCCGGCAGCGACAGTGCGCCGCCGAGCCCCGCCAATCCTGCGCCAAGCGCCAGTACCGCTGTGAACAGATAGCGCTGATCGACACCAAGGGCGGCCAGCATCGTCCGGTTTTCGGTGGCAGCCCGCAGCAGCATGCCGAAGCGGGTGCGGGTGACCATCAGTGACAGCGCGATCAACACCAGCGGGCCGATGGCGATCAGCACGAGGTCGTAAAGTGGGAAGCGCTCGCCAAGAATGGGGACAAAGCTGCGCAACCAAGGCCCACGCGGCAGCGGCAGATCGGCCGGGCCCCAGATGTGCTCGATGGCATCCTGCATCACCAACAGCACGGCGAAGGTCGCCAACAGTTGCAGCAAAGCGGGCGCGCGGTAGAGGCGGCGCAGCAGCACGATTTCCAGCCACGCGCCAAACATCGCCGTGCCGAGCGCTGCGATCAGCACACCGAGTGCGAAACTCAACGGGTCACGCGGCAAATGGGTCAGCACCGTCCAGCCGAGATAGGCCCCCAGCATGCACAGCGAGCCATGCGCGAAATTCACCACGCGGGTGACGCCGAAAATCACCGACAGCCCGCTCGCCACCAGAAACAGTGACGAGGCCGAGGACAGCCCCGTCAGTGCCTGGATGGCAAGCGTGGCCAGCATGTTATCCGGCCGGACGCAGCGTTTTCACCATGGCGTCCGACGGCAGGAAGGCGGCACCGTCGGCATAGCGCCAGCCGACCATCACGCCCTTGCCATCCTTGATCGCGGTGCGGCCAACATAGGTGCCGAGTGTCGATTGGTGATCCTGCGCGCGCCACGTGGCTTGGCCGAACGGGGTTGCGAAGCTCGCACCGGGGAAGCCGTCAGCCATCGCCTCGGTGTTGGTGGATTTCGCCTTGGTGATCCCGGCGGCAATCGACGCGATCAGCGAGAAGCCGACGATGGAGCCCATCTTCGGCCCCTCGTTGAACTTTGCGCGGTAGGCCGCGATGAAATCGGTGTTCGCCTTGTCCGTCACCCCCTGCACCGGATAGCCGGTGACGATCCAATCCGGCGGGGTCTCATCGGCCAGGGGTTCAAGATATTCCGGCTCGCCGGTCAGCACGCTGACCACCGAACGCCCATCGAACAATCCGCGTGTGTTGCCTTGGCGGACGAAATTGGTCAGGTCGGGGCCGAAGGTGACGTTGAAGATCGCCTGCGGCTTGGCCTGCTCGATGGCGGCCACCGTGGCTCCCGCGTCGATCTTGCCGAGCGGCGGCAATTGGTCGACGACGAATTTCACATCCGGACGTTTCTCCAACAGCAATTGCTTGAACCATTTGACTGTGGAGGTGCCGTATTCGTAGTTCGGTGCCACAGTGGCCCAGGTCTTGGCCGGCAGTTTTGCCGCCTCTTCCACCAGCATCGCCGCCTGCATGTAGGTGCTCGGGCGCAGGCGGAAGCAGTAGCGATGGCCCTTTTGCCAGACCAGCGCGTCCGTCAGCGGCTCACCGGCGACAAACAGTTTCTTGTTCTGCAGCGCGTAATCGGAGAGGGCGAGGCCGACATTGGAGAGAAATCCACCGGCGAGAACATCAACCTTCTGGTCGCCGATCAGCTCACCGGCCAGGCGGATCGCGTCATCCGGCTTACCCGCGTCATCGCGCACCAGCAATTCGAGCGGTCGGCCCAGCAGGCCACCTGCCGCGTTGATCTGGGTGACGGCAAGTTCCATCCCCTTGCGATAGGGAACAGTGAAGGCTGCAATCGCGGTGTAGGAGTTGATCTCGCCAATGCGGATCGGTGCTGCACCCGCGGCGAACGCGGGGTGCCAGGCGGGGGCTGTGAGACTGGCTCCGGCGGCGGCAAGCAGCGTGCGGCGGTTGACGAGCATGGGTTCATTTCTCCCAGGGGCGCATTGGTGCGGTGCGGCGAATGTGACCGAGCCAAGTCTTCTGCGCCAGTGCGGTTGGCTGTCAACCTGTCTGGTTCCACCTCAGCACATGGCAGGCGCGGGTTGTGGGGATGCTGAGCGGATTTCCCTCAGCGTCGGCTAAGTCTATAGGACCGTTCATTCCCCGGGGAGATTTC
>CAITEF010000451.1 GCA_903891315.1 uncultured Rhodospirillales bacterium
GGATGACGGCTTCGCCTCTTTCGCCCTATTTGGTGCTCCAAATATCACCCCGTCATCAACTCATACCACCGGCCGCATTGGTTGACCGCCCGCCCCGACATTCGTCATCGCGAGCGCAGCGTCGCGATCCATCGACAGCATGAGCCGAGCCTTTGCCATCGATGGATTGCGACGGCCCCCATGGGGCCTCGCAATGACGGGTCACGCGGCGGCAATCGCCGCCTTTGGTATACGCTATCTGTCCGGGCTGTAGGCTGCGCTTGCAATGACGCGTTGACGCGGTCACGTTCCGGGCTTTGATGATCACTCTCTCGTGAGACGAAATGACTTTCCCACCCATTCCCAGCCACGCGATTCCCCGCGCCGCCCTGATCACCGGCGGCGCCAAGCGCGTCGGGCGCGGCATCGCCTTGGCCTTGGCGTCGCGTGGCTTCTCCATCGCGCTGCATTGCCGTGACAGCCGCACCGACGCCGAACACACCGCCGTTGAGATCAGAGCCCTCGGGGTGGATTGCGTGATCCTGCATGCCGCGCTGGAGAACGAGGACGAGGTGCGTCGACTGGTGCCGCACGCCACCGAAGCGCTCGGCCCGCTTGGCGTGCTGGTCAACAACGCGTCGAATTTCGAACGCGACGAGTGGCATGACGCCACACAAGCGAGCTGGGATGCCCATCTCGGCCCCAATCTGCGCGCACCCTTTGTGTTGATCCAGGATTTCGCCCGCCTGCTCCCCAGCACGGCCAACGGGCTGGTGGTGAACATGCTCGACCAACGGGTCTGGTCCCTCACCCCACATTTCGTCTCCTACACGATCTCCAAGGCGGCGCTGTGGACATTGACGCAGACGATGGCGCTGGCTTTGGCGCCGCGCATCCGGGTGAACGGGATCGGCCCCGGCCCGACCGTGCCGTCACCGCGCCAGACGCAGGCGCAGTTCGACGCGCAATCGGCGTCTGTGCCGCTCAAGCATGGCAGCTCCCCGGCGGAAATCGGGCGTGCGGTGCTCGCAATGCTGGATTTGCCCGCGATGACCGGGCAAATGATCGCCTTGGATGGGGGGCAGCATCTGCAATGGAGTCCGGTGGGAGCCTCACCGGTGCTTGAGGAGTAGGGCGATGGACACCACCCGGCTTGCCGATTCAGCGCGCTTCCTGCGGCACGTGTTCATCCGCGACCTGATGCTGACCGCCTCGATTGGCGTCTATCAGCGCGAGCATGAGACCCCGCAGCGCATCCGCATCAATCTCGACCTTGCCGTGGACGACGAGGGAGCCAGCCCGATGTCGCGTCAGGCGGTGGGCCGCGACGACCTCGCCCGGGTGGTGGATTATGAGGCCGTTGCCAATCAGGTGCGGGCGATCGTTTCGGCCGGCCATGTGCAACTGGTTGAAACTTTGGCCGAACGCATAGCCGACGCGATCTTGCAAGACGGAAGAATCCGTATCGTTCGCGTGCGCGTCGAAAAGCTTGACGTGTTCGCGGACGCATCGTCCGCCGGTGTTGAGATCGAGCGTCGTCAGCGTTGATTTTGTCCACCGCCGAGGCAGCAATCCAAATATTTCAACTGCGTGGCAGATTGTTTTCAGATTGCTCATATCTTCATTCGCGTGAATTCAATAAAATCAATGAGTTAAGTTGATTGCACAGAATCCAGGCAATCAGGTCAACATGGCGGAATTCCGGGCGGATTCACCCTTGCCCGCGGCTTTGCCCACAAACTTATCCACAGGAACGGTGGAAAACTGTCAGAGCATTTTGACGGCGCTGACGGGTTTTCCACATCATTGGAATCACATAAAAGTTACGCGATGACCGACGAGAATGCCCCAAAATTGCGCGGTGTGACGGTGATCGAGACGGCATTGGAGACGATGCCGCTGTCGCCGGGCGTGTATCGCATGCTCGATGCGAAGGGCGATGCCTTGTATGTGGGCAAAGCCCGCTCATTGAAGAAGCGCGTGGTCGCCTACACCAAGATCGCGGTGCTGCCGGAGCGGCTGCGGCGGATGGTGAGCGAGACGGTGACGATGGAGATCATCACCACGCACACCGAGGCGGAAGCGCTGCTGCTTGAGGCCAATCTGATCAAGCGCCTCAAGCCGCGCTACAACATCGTGCTGCGCGACGACAAATCCTATCCGTGGCTGATGCTGACGGAGGATCACCCCTTCCCGCAGATCACCCGCCATCGCGGCCAGCAGGTGAGGAAGGCGAGCTATTTCGGCCCGTTCGCCTCGGCTTGGGCGGTGAACCAGACGGTCACCGCGATGCAGCGCGTGTTCCTGCTGCGCTCGTGCAATGACAGCGTGTTCAGCAACCGTGTCCGCCCGTGCCTGCTGTTTCAGATCAAGCGTTGCTCGGCCCCTTGCGTTGGGCGGGTGAACGAGGCGGATTACGCCGCCTTGGTCGACCAAGCCCGCGCCTTTCTGTCGGGCAAGGCGGGCACGGTGCAGGAGGCGCTGGCGCGTGAGATGGAGCAGGCCGCCGAGACGCTGGAATTCGAGCGGGCGGCGGCGCTGCGCGATCGGATCCGGGGCTTGACCTATGTGCAGGGCGGCGGGGTGATCAACCCGGCCTCGATTGAGGATGCCGACGTGATCGCGGGGCATCAGATTGCGGGCAGCACCTGCATTCAGGTGTTCTTCATCCGCGGTGGGCGCAACAACGGCAATCGCGCCTTTTATCCGACCCATGCCAAGGCAGAGGAGACGGCGGAGGTGATGGCGGCGTTCCTCGCGCAGTTCTACGACGACAAGCCACCGCCACCGCAGATCCTGCTCAACCACGATCTGCCGGAGATCGCGTTGATCGCCGAGGCGCTGACACTGAAACGCCAGACGCTGAATTTGCGCGGCAAGGTGGAGATCGCGGTGCCGAGGCGCGGCGAGAAACTCGCGGTGGTGGAGCATGCGGCGATCAATGCGCGCGAGGCGTTGGAGCGGAAATTGGCGGAAACGGCGGGGCAGTCCAAGCTGCTAGAAGGGGTGGCGGCGCTGTTCGATCTGCCGCAGGCGCCGCGCCGGATCGAGGTCTATGACAACTCCCACATCATGGGCCGCAACGCCTATGGCGTGATGATCGTGGGCGGGCCGGAGGGGTTCGAGAAGAACGCCTATCGCAAATTCTCGATCAAATCGGCGATCACGCCGGGCGATGATTTCGGGATGATGCGCGAGATGCTGGAGCGCCGCTTCGGTCGGGCGTTGAAGGA
The DNA here is from genome assembly GCA_903891315.1 of uncultured Rhodospirillales bacterium. Lineage (GTDB taxonomy): Bacteria > Pseudomonadota > Alphaproteobacteria > Acetobacterales > Acetobacteraceae > CAIQQQ01. The sequence goes on from CAITEF010000451.1 coordinate 3,213, forward strand.
TGGCGAGGAAGGCGGGCCGAACTGGCCGGACATCGTGCTGATCGATGGCGGCGTGGGCCAACTCTCGGCGGTTCGTCGCGTGTTGGAGGAGTTGGGCGTTGAGGATGTGAAGGTGATCGCGATTGCCAAGGGTCCGGATCGCGACGCCGGGCGGGAGTGGTTCCACACCGACGGGCGCGATCCGTTCCAACTGCCGCCGCGCGATCCGATTTTGTATTATTTGCAGCGGTTGCGCGATGAGGCGCATCGGTTTGCGATCACCACGCATCGGGCGGGACGGTCGAAATCTCTGACGACGAGTGAGTTGGACGAGGTGCCGGGGATCGGGCCCGGGCGGAAGCGGGCGCTGCTGAACCATTTTGGTTCGGCGCGCGGGGTGAAGAATGCTGGGCTTGCGGATTTGGAGGCGACGCCGGGGATTTCGAAGGCGATTGCGCGGCAGATTTATGGGTTTTTTCATCCGGGGTGAGCGGATTTGCGGAAGATCGTCGGGTCTTCGCCACAGCAAATCGTCATTGCAAGCGCAGCGCCGCAATCCATCGCTGGGCTGGCGGCATCGCGGTGGATTGCTGCGTCGCTGCGCTCCTGGCAATGACGGTTTGGTATGGCCGGAGTGGTGGAGACTGAAGCGCACCTCATGCAAAACTTGCCTCGCCCACAGCGAAGCGGCAGAACACCCTGCATGCTGACCGATCTGCCAAATCTCCTCACACTGGGCCGGATTGCGGCGATTCCGCTGTTGGTGATCTTCGCCAATTGGGGCACGCCGCTGGCCGATCTGGTGGCTTGCGTGATCTTCGCCGCAGCCGGGGTCACCGATTATTTCGACGGCAAACTCGCTCGCGACCGGGCGCAAACCTCTGATCTTGGCCGCATGCTCGATCCGATTGCCGACAAATTGCTCGTCGGGGCCACGCTGATGGTGCTGGTGGGCACGCATCGCTTGGGCCCGGCCGGACTGTTTCCGGCGATTGTGATCATGCTGCGCGAGATCCTGGTCAGCGGATTGCGCGAATATCTGGCGGGGCTGCGGGTCTCGCTGCCGGTGACAAAGCTCGCCAAGTGGAAGACCGGCTTTCAGATGGCAGCCCTCGGCACGCTTCTCGCCGGTGATTCTGGGGCCGCCGTGATATGGCTGGATTTTCTGCCGGTCTCGATGATCGGTGCGGTGCTGCTGTGGACGGCGGCGTTGCTGACGCTGATCACCGGCTGGGATTATCTGCGCGCCGGGCTGCGCCATGCCGGTGTGGTCGGGCTGGACGGTTGATGCCTTATATTTTGGGCCTGCTCGGCTGGTCCGGCAGCGGCAAGACGCATCTGCTCACCCGCCTGCTGCCGGCATTCCGCACGCGCGGGTTGGTGGTCTCGACCATCAAGCACGCGCATCACGGCTTTGACCTCGACCAACCCGGCAAGGATTCGTATCAGCATCGCGCGGCGGGGGCACAGGAGGTGCTGATCGCCTCGTCCAAGCGCTGGGCGCTGATGCATGAGTTGGACGGGCCGGAGCCGACGCTGGAGGAATTGCTCGCGCATCTCTCACCCTGTGATCTCGTGCTGGTCGAGGGGTTCAAGGCGTCGTCGCATCCGAAAATCGAGGTCTATCGCCACGGCCAGGATCGCCCGCCATTCTGGCCAGAGCGGTCGGATGTGGTGGCGGTGGCGTCTGATGTCGATTTGCCGCAATGCGGGCTTCCCGTGCTCACGTTGGATGATGCAGACTCCATCGCGAACTGGTGCCTGGACTTTCTGCGGGAAAATGCGCAATAGGCAACGGCACGAATCGGCTTATTCTTGGTCAGCGCCCGGCGTTCGGGCAGAATTTCGGCAAGATTACGGGAAGGACTTACCCATGCGCCGCCTCGCCACGCTCGGCTTTCTGCTCGCACTTTCCGCTTGCAGCTCCTCGGAAACCCTGTCCAGCGCCACGCCGGACGTAACTTTGGGCAACCCGTTCGAGGATTATGTCGGCAGCCCGTTCTCGGGCTTGGGCGGTTTCCTGGCAGATACCCACACCCCAATCCGCAATCCAAACCGGCCTGAGACGGTCAGCCTGAACATGCAGCGTATGACCGGCAAGAAGGTGACGGCCGACCCGCTGATGCCTGATGACGGCAATGTCTGGCCGGGCCCGATCAAGCCGTCGCCGACGCTGTCCGACCTCGCACGTTCGATGGACACGCTGCCCAGCCCGCAAGTGCGCAGCGGCAAGGGGCCCAATCAGTAATCCGGCGGCGTTGGCATGAAGATCCTCTATTTCGCCTGGCTGCGCGAACGGGTTGGCTGCGGCGAGGAGGATGTGGCGTTGCCGGAGGGTGTGGCCACCGTGGGACAACTGGTCACTTGGCTGCGTGGCCGGTCCCCCGGGCATGAGGCGGCATTCTCGCAAGGCCGTCTGGTGCGTTGCGCGGTCAACCAGGATTTCGCCACGCCGGATGCGCCGGTGACGGATCACGATGAGATCGCTTTCTTCCCGCCGGTCACTGGCGGCTGAGATGGTGCGGGTTGTCGTGCAGTCCGCAGATTTTGACATCGGTGCGGAGATGGCAGCGCTGACATCGGGTCGCGCCGATATTGGCGGGATTGGCAGCTTCATTGGCACGGTGCGTGACACGGCGCATGGTGCGCGCATCGTCTCGATGACACTCGAACATTATCCGGGCATGACCGAGCGGGCGATGACGCAGATCGCCGAGGCTGCGGTGGTGCGGTTCAACCTTCTAGGCTGCACGCTGATCCACCGCGTCGGCCCCTTGCCCCCCGGCGAGAACATCGTCCTCGTCCTCGCCGCCGCCCCGCACCGTCAGGCGGCGCTGGAAGGGGCGGCGTTTCTGATCGACTGGCTGAAGACGAAGGCGCCGTTCTGGAAAAAGGAACGCTTCGTCGATGGCAGCGAGGCGTGGGTGGATGCGCGGGAAGAGGATGATCTCGCAGCCACCCGCTGGGGTGTGTTATAGGGCTCGCAGCACGAGTGTCGCGGCAGTCGCTGCCGTTGCCGTGGCAAACGTGCCCCAGGCCATGTCGATCACTGAGACCGTCGACGACCAGCCGATGAGTGTGGCGAGATTGGTGACGTCATACGTGCCGTAGGCTACCAGCCCGAGCAGTGCGCCGCCCCAGATCGCGCGGAGCAGACTGCCCTGCTCGATGGCGGGGAAGACGGCGAAGGCGAGGATGCCGATCACGTAGAGGAGGTAGAACCCCGCCGCGATCGGCAGGTTCGGGCTCTCCAGCAGCAATTGCCCGATTCGCGGCTTGTAGACCGCGCCATTGGCAAAACTCAGCCAGGCGAAATCCATCCCGAAAAAGATCACGGCGGTGACGACATAGGCGATCAGGGTGCTGCGCATGCTGGGATTCCTGAGTTTGGGCGGCAATTTACCAACCACACCGTATATAGGCGCACTTCTTGGCTTCGCATCGGGGCATCTCGATCACCGAAAGGAACGAGCGTCACAGACAGATTCTCCGCAAGATTGTTGCTTGAACTGGACGAGCGCAAGAATTCGTGCGAATCTGCGTCAACGATGCTGCCGCAAATTGGAGGTCACGTCAGAGATGCCAGCCAAGCAGGAGCTTCGCCAATGAGCGATGCCCGAGCCTCTCGCCCAGCGCCGATTGCGGCCTCGCTTGGGCAAGGCCAACCCGGCGCTGGGACCAATCTGTTGTTCCTGCGCGAGGAGGAGATCCGCTCGGCGCAGGATCTGCTGTTCTTCGCCTATCGCGACTTCACCGCGGCCGCCGACCGCATTCTCGACGAGATCGGGCTGGGCCGCGCGCATCATCGCTGCCTGCATTTCATCGGCCGCAATCCCGGCATTGCGGTCAGCGATCTGCTCGGCCTGCTGCGCATCACCAAGCAGAGCCTGGCCCGCGTGCTCGGCCAGTTGGTCGAGGAAGGCTATGTGGCGCAGACCCAGGGACGGGCGGACCGCCGGCAGCGTCTATTGACCCTGACCGAACAGGGGCTCGCGCTGGAACGCCGGCTGTTCGA
>CAITEF010000452.1 GCA_903891315.1 uncultured Rhodospirillales bacterium
AGGCGGCATCTCGATGGGTTGCTTCGTCGCAAGCGCTCCTCGCAATGACGACAAAAAACAAAACAAACTTACACCCCAGCCCGTCCGGCCAGCCTTTCAATCTCGCTGCGCACCACCCGCTCCACCATCCCCGGCAGATGCGTATCGAGCCAGGATTTCAGCAGCGGGCGAAGTTCCTCGCGGACAAGATCCTCAAGCGTCGGGCCGCCGCGATAGACGGGAGCCGCGCGTTCTGATTGCAGGCTGCGCACCAGGTCGCCCATCGCTGCCGTCGCCATCGCTGCCGCTGCTGGAGCAACAAGAGGCTCCGAGGCCGGAAGCTTCACGGCAGGCGGTGGTTCGGCAATCGGCAGAGGCTGGGATGGTGGCGGAGGAGCGGCGGTGCTGCTGAACGGCGCAGGCTCGGCCAAAGGCACCAGCATTGATTCGTCGAGGTCCAGCACCTCATCAGCCTCGTCATGCCCGGAGGCCACGATTTTCTGCTCTTCCTCTTCGCTGAGGATGCGGCGGATCGAGGCGAGGATGTCCTCCATCGACGGATCCGTGCCCGCAGCGCCAGCTTCGGTGGTGGGGGCAGGGTGGGAAACGCTCAAGCTGCTCTCCTTTCCCGGCCCCCCGGGAGATTATCTCCCCGGTTGGTCGGTCGCGTAATCGCCGGTGCCGATCCACAGATTGCGCACCGCCTCGTAATAGGCCTTCTCGTTGTAGTAAGGCACGTTGAGGTTAAGATCTCGTGCAGTCAGACGACCCACAGCGGCGGCCACCTGATAAGAATTCGACACCAGCGTGGACAGGCTCTGCACCAGCTGGGTGCGGCTGTTGAGCAGTGCCTGCTCGGCGTTCAGCACTTCGATGGTGGTGCGGCTGCCGACAATGGCTTCACGCTGCACGCCTTCGAGGGCCACGCCGTTGGCGCGGATCGCCTCACGGTTGCTGGCAACCGACGATTTCGTCGCCTGATAGGTCTCCCAGGTGCTGATCACCTGCTGCATGGCGACGTTGCGAGCGTCATCGATCAGCTTGCGGCTCTGCAACTCGGTCTGCCGTGCCTGACGGATGGCGGCATATTCAGAACCGCCCTGAAACAGCGGAACTTGCAGGGTGATCAGCGCCTGGCTGCCCTCGGCGCGCAAATTCTTCTGCGTGGTGTTCTGGTTGTAGACAGCCGTGCCCTGGAAGTTCACCTGCGGCATCAGTGCTGCGTATTGCAGGTCGAAATTGTCCTTGTCGGACGCGTTCTTGAACACGGCCGCGATCACGTTCGGGTTGTTCGTCCGCGCAAGTGCCTTCGCCTCTTCGAGGGATTTGGCCGGCAGCTTCAATGGCTGCGGCTCGATCAACTGACCCGGCAGTTCGCCGACGGTCTTTTGATACGCGGCGCGGGCGGTCTGCAGCGTGCCCTCGGCGGTCTGACGTGACGCCACGGCACTGGCCAGAGCGGCTTGCGCCTGTGCGACGTCGGTGCGGGTGATCTCGCCGACGCGGAACCGATCATTCGTCGCCTGCAACTGACGGGTCAGCACTTCTTCGTTGTTGCGCTGAAGTTGCAGCGTTTGTGTGGCCGCAATGACGTTCACATAGGCGGTGACCGCGTCGCTAAACGTCGACTGCTCGGTGGCCAGCAAAGAGGCGCGCTGTGACAGCACGGCGTTCTCGGCTTTGTTGGTGCCCGCCACAGTGCGACCACCGCGATAAATCGGCTGCGTGACCACCGCCGAGCTGGTCGCATAGGCGCGATTTTCTTTGATCGCGACGGTGTGCGGCTCAATGCCCGAGATGTTGTTGCCCCAGGCCGGGCCGCCCGAGCCGGAGACCGTCACCGTCGGATGCCAGCCGACCAGAGCGGCAGGCACGCCTTCATCGGTCGCACGCAGCTGGGCACGGGCCGCTTGCAAAGCGGGGTTGTTGGAATAGGCCGCCACCAGCGCGTCCTGCAGCGTCTTGGTCTGCGCCGCCGCCTGGACGCTGATCATCAGCGCGCAGAGTGCCACCCCCGCCGCCATCATTCCTGCAAGCCGTCCATTCGACTGCCGATGCACCGACATGCCCGTCTCTCCATTCTTGCGCGTGACACGCCGCATTGATTGCAACAACCGATGCGGCTCGAGTCGTCACGTCAGGTGTGCCACATCCCACGCCACGTCGCCAAGCGGCACGGACATCCGTATTTCCCGTAATTTGGGGTCGTCGCGGACAATTTCAGCCATGCCGCTTGTTGCGGAGGCAAACAAGTCGCCTCAGAAAACGAAAGCGGCCTCGCGCGCCAGCCCCGGCAGCACCGGTGCGACGCAATCGAATTTCGGCGAGAACGACAATGCCCCGGCGCTGCGCACGCCGACTGCCACCGCGCCGATCCGGCCACGGTCATGGCTGACCAGAACGACGCGACCGCTCTCGGCGAGTTGGGCGGACAGAGCTTCCGGCACGAAATCGGCCGCGCCCTCGATGAAGATCACGTCATAGGGTGCCTGCGCTGCCCAGCCTGCGGCGAGCGAGCCTTGCACCAGTTTGACGGAGGCTGCGGTCTCGGCAAGCGCCGGGCGCGCGGTGGCGGCTAGCGACGCGTCGCTTTCCAGCGCCGTCACCTGAGCACCGAGGCCCGCGAGCACGGCGGCCCCGTAGCCCGTCCCAGCCCCCACGAGCAGAATTTTCTCGCCGTCCTGGATCGCGCTGTCTTGGATCATGCGGGCGAGCACCATCGGTGCCAGCATCACACGGTCGGCACCGAGGCGAATGTTTTCATCGGTGTAGGCCCGCGCTGTGAGTGCCGCGGGCACGAAACGCTCCCGCGGCAGGCTGCCAAACAGGTCGAGCACGCGCGCGTCCATCACCTTGTTTGGACGCAACTGGCTGTCGACCATCATCTTGCGGGCGAGAGCATAGGCTTCCGGGGACAGCGACATCATGGCTGATACTCCTTGCGGCAAATCTCCATGCCGCAGCTGCGTTATAAGATTGTTGCAGTGGATCGCCAACCCGGCAGAGACGACAATCCAGCGTACCTGACGGCCCTGCAACTCAGAGCGTACTTGACCGCGCCGGTCCTGCCGCATGATAAGAGCGGCCCACCACGGTCCGGTGGCAGAGTGGTGATGCAGCGGATTGCAAATCCGTGTATGCCGGTTCGATTCCGGCCCGGACCTCCAATTTTTCTCCTGATCCGAACATCATCCTCATTGCAGGACTGGTCAACGCGGTCGGTCGATTTCATAACTGCGTGCGTGGGAGACCGGCCCCCTGCGGCGGTGCCATTCGGAACAGGGAATCTAGGGTTTGGGCTGGTTCAGGCTGTTCGACCGCATGCGATTGCGGCCCGACTCCGAGGCTTTGGAGGGCTGGGGGCTGCCAGGATCGCGGCTGCGGCTGACCGATCCGCATCTGGCGTCGTATTTCCGCGATCTCGCCGCCAATGCCGGCACCGACATCGCCGCTGACTCCTTCGACCTTGCCAGCCACGCGCTTGCCCGCAGCATCAAGCCGCAAACCGGTCGTTGGCATCTCGATCTGCGCCTGATCGGATCGCCCGCGCGGCTGCTGTTCGGGGCGGCCAGCCAGCACGCCATCCTGGCTTGGCACGCGCCGACCGCCATTGCGATGCTGCGACTGCCGGGACGCGCGCCGGTCACGCTGGAGCATGCCGACCCGGTGAGCCTGTGTGGCGCGCAATTGGCGTTGGACGACATCGCCACCCTGTCCGCCTGGATGCCGACGATCCCAGCCCTGGCAGAGTGGCTGCAGGCGCTGGCCCCGTTCATGTCCAACGAGACCCGCGCGGTGATCCGCATGCCCGGTGAGGCCCTGGCATCGCTGGTCGCGATTCTTCCTGGCTGGCCGGTCAAACCGGTTGCGATCCTGCCCTGCGAGCCGGAACCGGGCGACGACGATGCTGATCGCCCGCTCGATATCCTGCTCTGTCTCGAAGCACTCTCCACCAGGGCACCGCGCGACAGCGCCGCCAGAACTGCCCTTGCTCTGCCACCGCTCACCATGTGGCAGCCGGGCGAGAAGATGCCGGAGCGATGCGGGTTGGTGGCGACCCGGCTGGATGACAGCCCAGTCGCCGCTGGATTGATGCTCACCCTCATTGGCGACGCCCCGGCCACCCAGGCCGGTGCTGAACTGGACGGGCTGCAACGCAATCCGTTGCGCGCCGAGACGGGCGAATTTCTCCGCCTGGACGCCACGGCCGCACGGCTCGACATCATCGAGGGGCGTGTCGTGGTGCAAACGGTCCGCGGTGTGGCGGCGCAGGATCCGGCGGCGGTGGCGGAGATCCCCGTTTCGGTCCCTCGCGCCGCAAGGCTGCGCGAAGTGGTGGACCGCCCCGCCTTGCTGCTCGGCGCGTCGGGCTCGCGTGAGGCGGTGCTGGGCGAGATCCTGCCGCGGCTCGAACTCGCCTGTGAACTGATCGAGCGCGAGAAATTGGCGCCAGACGGCATCGAACTGGTCTGTCCGAACGGTGCTGACGATTTCCTGCGCGCAGCACTCGATCTGTGCGGTTTCGGCACCGCCCCGATCCGGGTGGCCACCGAGGGGGTTCTGTTCCGCCGTCTGATTCTGGCCTCGGATGGCTGTGCGATGGATGCGCCGCGATGCTCGGCGATGTTTGACCGGTTCTGGAGCCGCGTCTCGACGATGCGTCTGGCGGCGGCCAATTGGTCGCTCACCGCGCCGCGCCCGACCGGTCGCGTGCTGCTGCTCGGCCCAGACAGCCTGATCCTCAACGCGGCCGACCTCGCCGTGGTGGCGCGTGACCGGGAGTATGCGGTGATCGACCCCGACATCGCCTTGCCACAAGCCATCGCCTCGTTGTTGCGTGACGCCACGGTGGTGATTTCGCCGTCACGGACGGGCATCTGGTCGGTGCTCGCCCGCAACTCTGCGCTCGGGCTGCTGCAATCCGACGTCGATCCGGTCATGCCCTATCCCGCTTTGCACGCGGCGAGTGCGAGGCGGCATTCGGTGCTGGCAATGTTCGGCTCCGGCATCGGCGACGACCCCGAGAGTGGCTTCGTTATCGCCTCCGACCGTCTGGCGTTGATGATGGACCGACTTGAGGCGATGGCGGACGGCATGCGAACGGGAGTGGGCGGATGAACCCGGTCTTTGAGCTGCTCACCCGCACGCGCAGCCGCACATTGGTCGCCCGCTCACTGTTCCTCTGGCACCGCATTGTCGGCGAGAGCTGTGAGGCGGTGCCGCTGCTGCGCCAGCTTTCCGGCATCATCATCGCCTTGCCGCTGGGGGCCGAAATTGTCACCCACAAGCTGCCGATCAATGCCTGCCCCACCGGGTTCGACGTGCAGCCGCGCGCGCTGCCGAATGCCGACGCATTGTTCGCCAACATCCCGCAATCTGGCCTCACGCTGGAAATGAGCGCCGAGATGCCGCCGCGTCCGGCCCCTGGCCAGATCGGCGGCGTGCTGCCGACGATGCGGCGGCTGCGGGTGGTGGACCAGTATAGGCAGACCTATCGCAGGCGCGGTGCCGAGCGCTTCATGCTGCGTTACCGGCTCGACCCTGCGGTGCTGCAGGCCAAGGATCTGCTCTTTTTGCAGGTTGCCCGCGACCCCGGTTCGGTGCCGTCACTGCTGCCGCCGCTGCGTGTCTGGATCGAGATCGATGACGGCGAAAGCTGTCGGCTGATCGAGACCGACGAGACGAGCGCTTCCGTGCTGGTGGAGGGCGAGGCGATTTGGCTGTCGTCCTTCCCGGTTGGCAATTTGGCCCTGCCCGAAGGGGCTCCGGCACCACGCGGAGTGCAGATCTACCTTGAACTCACCGGCGACCTGCTGGACGCGATGCTGATCGGCGAGACGCTGCTGTCCTGAGCCTGACCGATCACGGTCCCGTGTAATATTCCGGGAACCGCTCCTTCACCATCTCCCCCGCGCTGTTATGCGCGAAGCAGGTGTTGAGCAGACGCGGCTTTGGCGGCCCGAGATGCGCGTTCTCCGCCTCGCGGCGCATCCGGGCCGGGTAGGTGGTCTGGAACATCACGGTTGCCATTTGCTGCAGGAATTCGCGGATATGGGTGCAGCCCAAAATTCCGCCCAGCCGCTCATTGGCGGCTTTCAGAAAGCCCGGCTTGATCACCAGCCCGACCAGCCTGCCGAAGCTGTCGGCTCCACCCGAACACAGCGAAAACGGCCCCGAGACAGTCTCAGCCTCGGCGGCGACGATCTCGAAATCCAGATTGGCCGTAAACCGGGCGCGCATGTGATGCAGCGCAGTGCCGACCGGTCGTGGATTGCCGCCGATCTCGAAATCATAGGTCTTGGTGTCGATCAACTCGCACTCGATATCGAACAACCCATCCTCGCGCTCGAAACCCTCCACGTTGATGGCGCGGTGGTGCAGCTTGGTGCGGGGCGCGGGGGGGCTGATCGGCATGGTCCGGTCCTCGGGAGATCTCCGACAAAGTAGTGGCCACGCCTTTGCTGCAATGCAACCCGCACGTCGGGGATTGCTTCCATGCATGTGCGCGGTCGATCATCGGGGCACATGCGGGAGCGGCAACAATGACGACATTTAATGTTTTGGCGGATTTGCTGGAAGTCACCGCACTCCCGGCGCGTCTGATGTCGCAGGTGGCGTTCACCGGGGAGGACATTGTGTTGCCGTCCTCATTTCAGGTCGAGCGCGCTGCCAGCGCCAGCATCGCCGCCACTGGCCTCGCCGCTGCCCTGCTCCACGAGGCGCGCGGCGGTGAGGCGCAGGAGGTGAGCGTGAACACGCGTCATGCCTGTGCGGCCTTCCATTCCGAGCATTTCACCCGCATCGACGGCAAATGGGTGCCGCGCGAACTGGGCGATATCGCCGGGTTGTATCGCACGGCCAATGGCGGCTGGGTGCGGCTGCACACCAATTTCGCGCATCACCGGGCGATGATGCTCGACTTCCTCCGCTGCGCGCCGACCAAGGCGGCGGTGGCGGCGGCCCTCGCGCCGCGTGATGCCTTCGAGATCGAAGCCGAGGCGATTGCGCGCAACCTCACCGTCTCCGCCCGCCGCAGCTTTGCCGAATGGGATTCGCATCCGCACCGCGAGGCGGTGGACACGCTGCCGCTGATCCGCATCGAGAAAATCGGGGATGCGCCGCCTGCCGACTGGAAACGCGGCGCATCCCCGCTCGACGGCCTGCGGGTGGTGGATCTCACCCGCGTCATCGCAGGCCCGGTCAGCACGCGCAGCCTGGCCGCTCACGGTGCCGATGTGATGACGATATCTCCCCCACAACTCGCCGCGTTCGCGGCCCCTGATCTTGGACGCGGCAAGCGCCAGGCCTTTGTCGATCTGCGCACACCAGATGGCGCAGCGCGGCTCTGGGCGCTGATCGGTGAGGCGGATGTCTTCGTGCAGGGCTACCGTCCCGGTACGCTCGCCGCGCGGGGCTTTTCGCCAGAGGCGGTGGCCGCCCGACGTCCCGGCATCGTCTGTGCCTCGCTCAACGCCTATGGCAATGCGGGCCCGTGGTCATTCCGCCGTGGCTTCGACAGCCTGGTGCAGACCGCGACCGGCTTCAACCACGCCGAGGCTGAGGCGTTCGGCCAGCAGACCCCGCGCCCGCTGCCCGTGCAGGCGCTCGATCACGGCACCGGCTATTTGCTGGCCTTGGGGATGCTTGCTGCCTTGTATCGTCGCCAGACCGAGGGTGGTTCGTGGCATGTCAGTGTCTCACTGGTCCGCACCGGGCACTGGGTGCGCAGCCTGGGGCGACGCAGTGAGGGGCTTGATCTTCACGGCCAGCATCATGACGCGGTGATCGATCTGTTGGAGCCGAGCGCGAGCGGTTTCGGCCTGATGGAGGCGATCCGCCACCCGGCTATCCTGTCGGCGACGCCCGCCCGATATCTGCGCCCGAGTGTGCCACCGGGGACCGATTTGGCGCAATGGTGAAGGGCGGACCGCTCTGGTTGGTTATGCGAGGGTCCAGTAATCCCCGATCCGACGCTCCCATTCCGCAGGCGAGAAGGCAGCACCCGCACCGAACGGGTAATTGGTCAATTCGCCGAATTTGATCTCCTCGCCGACCTGGTAGAGATCGACGCGGATGAAATCCCAGCCCGCCGAGAGTTTCTCAGCCAGAGCGACCATATCGGCAAAACGGGAGGGGCGAGGCGTGGGCGTGTCGTGGCGCGGGTATTTGCCCAACTGCGCAGGCAGGATCTGCCAATTCCGGTCGAACAGGCTGATCGTGTGGCCGCTGAACCGCGACGAACTGTATTGGATCACCTCGACCCGTCCGCCAAAGCAGAGGAATTTGTAGTCCGACGGGATGCCTTCGGCGGCTTGCAGATATTCCTCGAACATCACCGCGCGCTCGACCCCGACATAGCACCATTCGAGACTGTCACGGCCGTAATCGGTGCCGAGCCATTCGGCGGCCATGCGTTTGAGGGCGGCGCGGTCGGGCAAGCCTGGCCCGGTGTGGAAGGCGACCATGCCGCTGCCGTGATTGCCTTTCATCACGAAACGCTCGGGCAGTTCGAGCGTGTCGATCTCTGCCGGGTCGTGCACCACCGCGTGCAGATGCGGCAGCAGCCGGGCGTCGTTGGTCAGTCGCAGCACCACGGCGCGGGCACCGAGCTTTCCGGCGACTTCGGTCAATTGCGGGCGGCGGTCGAAGATGATCCGACGAAGCAATTTCTCGTTGAAGCCGCGTGGGATCAGAAGGTTGGGAAGCTTGTTATGACGCCACCGGAAGCGGCGCGAGAGCGGCAGAAGCAGGCGCCACCAAGCGTGCCAATTGTCCGTGTCGTGCCTTAGCGCGTCACTGCGACAGTGACCGAGCATAATGTTCGGCGACCTTGTTGACGGCGTAGCGATAGGTGACGTCGTTCAGATGCGTCATGATCTGCGGGATTTTCCCACTCCTGCCGGTCAAGCGCTGATACAGCCGCATGACGTAATAGTTGATCGGATTGAAACGCGGCGAGACGAATTCGCGCATCGTGTTGAAACGATGCACCAGCTTCATGCACCAGATCACCGGGCGGGAGGCCAGGCGATTGCGGACGATGAAATCTTCCACCTCGCGCCGCAACTCAGGGTTGACCGGAAATACCGGCGGGGCGAATTCGACCACCGAGCCCATCTTCACCTGACCGAACATCCCCCGCGGCACGCCAGCTTCCTCGGCGATCCGGCGTGCGACTGGTCGGTCGTAGTTCGGCACGCAGCGCCAAGGCCGCATCTCGTCGCTGTCGGAAATCCCGATCAAGTCTGGCAGCCATCGCGCGCCGATAAACGGCACCGGAACTTGAACGTAGCCAACCTGCAACCGCACTTCCGTCAAGCCGTAATGCGACAGGTCGCCCCGGCGAAGATTGCCATCGGTGGGCCGGTCGGTTTGCCCGCCGTTTGGTTCAAACCGCAGAAACACGTCCGAAGGTGTCCACACCACATCGCCCAGAAGACCATTGACAATCATTGCCGGGCGGCAAGGGCCAGCATGGGCGCGAAGGGCTTGATGGATTCCAACGAAGTTGAGGTCTCTGTTGTCGTGGATTCCCGCCCAGAACAGCAACTCGTGCTCGACGGATTTCTCAAAGGCCCGGCGCTCGATCGGGACGACGTGCAAACCAAGAGCGCGTGCGATATCAGTGCCGTCGTCGTTGGTCTCGGTTTTCTTGTCACTGTCGACATAACCGTCCAGGCCCTTGCCCTCGCGGATCGTGAAGACCGCATCAATGTTCTGCGGCGCAAAGACGGCGTTGCAGCATGTGCTGTCATAGCCGCGAGACTGCGTTGAAAAGATCGCCATTTTCTCGCGTCGGGCCGGACTGCGGGCGTTCTCGGCCAATCTGGCGGCGGTCGTGAACAGCAAATCGCGATATTGCGCAAAGGTCGTGAATTTCGGGGGGAGCTTCTTGTCGGAAACCTCCACCTCTCCGCCACGGACCGTCAGATTGCGATGGACGTGGCGGCGCACATGGCCTTTCAGGGTCGGCAATACGTCGTCGTATTCAAAAATACCGTTGAGCAACGAGGCGTTGATGCGACCATAGCAATCCGCCCGCGGGTCAAGACGATCATCAATGGCGGCAAGCAACAACGGCAGCGAGTTGCTGACCGTCACGACATCGTCCCGCTTCGCCTCATACATCCAATCGGACAACGGCATCGGCGAGGCGAACCACACCGCATCCTCGCTCACGCCGCCGCCGGTGCCGAACAAGGCGTGGCTGGCCAGCAGATCGCCGGTTGCGAAATCACCTTCCCAAACGCCTTCGACGAAGAAACGTTCGCAGATTTCCACGGCGCGACCGTGACGAAGATGCACAATGTTGTCGGATGTGACGCGAGCGACCCAGGCGAGCATCGGCAGGGCGTCGTCATGCTCGGCAATGATCTCTGGTCGTTTCATAAAAATAATCTGAGCTCGCAAGCCAGCCGAATTGGTGCACGCAGCATAGCATGCCCAACGTCCGCTTGCCCAGACCGTGCTCCCGCCCCGCTATCGTCTCAGCGCGGGGTGAGAAAGACGATCGTCTCCAGCGGATCCATCCCCCGATCAAAGCCCATCACCTCCCAGTCCGGCGCCAGACGGGCCAGATGCGGCATCGAGAGGGAGAGATCGCCATACAATTCCTCGCCCTCCTCCGACAGGATGCCAAGCGAGCGATAGGCGATGCCTGTGGTGCGGTGTGATTCGAGCAGCCCCGCCGCTTCCGGAATGCCCGTGGCGGGCCAGAACTCGGCGGGGCGGATGGTCAGCGCCAGCATCCCGTTCGGGCGGACATGGCGGCGCAGGCTCGCCAACGCGTTGGTGGTCACTGTGGGCGAGGTGTGGGTGAAAACCGAATAGGCGAGAATGAGGTCGAATCGCTTCTCGTCCACCGGCAGCGAATGCGCCATCGCATCGCTGATCGCAAAACTGCCACGCATGCCGTCATGGCGGCAGAGCGCAATCGCCTGCGGGCTGGCATCGACGCCGCAGCACAGATCGGGGTCGGTGAGAAACCACAGCACCCGCAGCATCCGCCCCCAGCCACAGCCGAAATCGAGCACTCGACTGTGGTACAAATCGCGCCCGGTGATCTGGCGGAAATGCAGTTCCAGAATCCGGCAAAGTTCGGCGCTGACCAGCGCCAACTCGTCGCCGGAGCGCCCGGTATAGCCCTCCTGGATCGCGGGTTCGGGCATGCGCGGCAGGATCTGGCTCAGCGACGGGAAATCGCCGCGCGGCATTGACCAGAGCAGTCTTGTGTAATCGATCAGCGGCATCTGGCGCAGATGATGCAGCGCGTCGAGCAGATATCCCGCCCGCGCCGCCTTTTCGGCCGATGCCAGCACCGCTCCCAGATCCTCCGGCATCGCCGGGCCGTCGGCCAGCGGCAGCGCGGCGTTGGCCGGTATGGGCTCCCACTCGATCAATGGCGTCGCATTGAGGGGCGGTGTGGGCGGGAAGGGGATCGAACGGCGCAACTCGCCCGCGTCCCAACCGGAAATCTCCCGCCATTGCCAGGCAATCGCCGCGTGCGCCGCGGCAAAATCCGCACTCGCGTGGTTCACCGGAAAAAGGAAGAACCGGTAGCGTGGATCATGCATCGGCAGCAAATCAACGCCGGGCGCCTGCATTGGGTTGAAGAGACCATTCACCGGCAGAAAAATCTGCTGGGCGTCGGACAGCCAGGCTGCGAGCCAGGAGAAGGTGCTGATCGCGACGACGATATTGGCCGAGCGCCGTATCAGCTCAAAATCCTCGATCACACCAAGGCTTCCGATGAACAATGCGTCGGGGAATTCTGACCTTAGGGCGTCTGTGTAAGCATTCGGCTCGGTCTGTCCCATGAACACCGGGGTGAGCCCGGTCTGGTTGACCAGATCGCGATAGAACGCCACTGGCAGCAACACGTAATCGGCAAACTCGCCGGACAGCACGTCGCCGGTGCGAATGTTGATGACCAGATGGGTGTTATCGTAGCCGCGAATATGCGGCAGATCGGCGCGGAAGACGTCCTGATAGGCGGCGCGCGGCAGGAAATGGCTCATCCGCTGGCCATAGCCGCGCGAAACCACCCGCCGCACGCGGCCCTCGCGCAGCATCCAGCCAATCTGGCCGGGATCGACGCCCTGTTCGTCGCGTTCCGCCCAATCCGCCCAGACCCCGTCATCCGGCGCCCCGGCGATCCCCCATTCCGGAAGATCAATGCCGGTCAGCCGGGTTTGCGGCGCCTGTGCCTGAACGGCCAGTGCCACCATGTGCTGGATCATCCGATTGCCGAGATTGCCATGCGCGCGGGTGTGGAACACGGGTGCTGCGGTCTGTGGCTCCGGCTCGATTGGCAGCGGCGACGCCGCAAACAGCGTCATCGACCACACCGAGCCCGCCAGTTCGCGCACATCCTGGCCCGCGCCGTAATCGCTTTGCCGCACCGCGTCGGGATGCTCGATGACGATCTCAATCTGCGCCGCCCCCTGTGTCGCCTCCAGCGGAATCGGGCAATTGACATGGTGCAGTTGGGCGACGTGGGCGGCGGTGACGACATGCCCGTTGACCAGAATGCGAATCCGCTGCCGCTCCACTGCGCCGGGGATCAACATGGGGCCGATCAGCGCTTGCATCAGCATCGGCGCGTCGCTGCGCGGCGGCGGCGGCAGAATGAGGGTGCTGGACTTGCCGACCATCCAGGCGCCGAACGCCTCCGCCGGCCCCCAGCCCGCACGGCCATAGCGGTCGAGCGCTGCTTGATCACGAAAATCGATCTCAAATTCGATCATCGTCGCTTCTCCTGACGGGGCTCAAAACACGCTGCGGAAACGCTCCGGCACGCGCCACAGGGCGCTGGGCCAGAGATCGAGGCTGATGCGAAAAATGTCGTGTTCACGCCCGGCCTGCGACGCGATCACAGCATCAAGGAACTCCGAAACCGGTGCGGTGTGCGGATCAAGATCGCGTGTGTCCTCGGCCAATTGCCCGAATCCCTCGAATTGCGCGATCATCTCCGCATCCGACACGCGCTGATGCGCACCCGCCTCGTGGTGCTGCCACGGCATCGTCCGCGTCTTGGCCAGGCGCTGCAACCCGGTCCCGAGATCGAACATCCGCAGATGAAACAGCCACAAATTGCCGAATTTCACCGGCGCGTCGGCGCAGTGAAAGCCCGGCGACCATTGCACGGGGCGGCGGATCAGCGCCGGTTTGCACATCGAGGAAGAATGAAATACCCAATCACGCTGCACCAGCACGCCGCGAGACGGATCGTAAGGCAGATCGCGCCCCAAGCGGTGCAGCACGTTGATCCCCACAGCGCAGAGCACCGGCTCGCGCACCGAGGCGCAATATTCCGGCAAATCAGCAGCCACGCGCGGGTCGGCGACCAGGATTTCGTCCACATCGCCATGCAGCACGCTGTCATGATATTCGAGCAGCCCGGCGCAGAGATGGCCGATGAATCTCGCCCGTTTTGGATCATCCTGCGGCGAGCGCGGAAGGCGGATCACGTTGACATCACCCAATCCCTCAGTGCTGCCGTCATCCGAGCCGTGATCGACGACGTAGAGGTTCCGCCGCCCGAGTTGATCTCCGTAATATTCCAGCCAGATCCGCAGATAGACCGGATCATTATAGACCATCGTGACCGCGGCCACGCTGCCTCCGGCGTTCGCGCGTCTGTGCGTCTGCGCCATCGCGGATCTCCTCGACACGGCCATGTCCTGCAATCGCCGCTACAATGCTCCGAATTGCGTCGGATGTTGATTAAGGTGGATTGCTTACGCTCTCAAACACCAGCAATTGAACGCCCGCGCGCGTGAAGCTGTCGCAATCGATCATGCCGACGGCCCCGATCACCTGACGTGAGCCGATATTGTCCTCACGGGCCACCGCCACGATCCGCGTGAGTCCGCAGCGTTCATGGCCGAATCGCAGCACCGCACTTGCCGCCTCTGAGGCAAAGCCGTGGCCTTGCTCCTCCGGACGCAGCGCAAATCGCAACCCGACACCGCGCCCATCGGCCCGATCCTGCAATCCTGCAACCCCCACAAATCGCAGTGTGTCCCGGGTGTGCAGCGCGAAGATGCCGTAGCCGAATTGCGACCAATCGGCGATTTCGGCTGCGAGTTCCTCGGCGACCACCAAAGGCGGGCGCACACCGCCCAGCATCGGCGCGTAGGCACGCGGATCGCCTTTCAGCGCGATCAGGTTGCGCAGATCGCGCCAATTCACCGGCCGCAACAGCAACCGACCGGTTTGCAGATGTCTCGCCGGATTCACGCTCTCGCCAGTGCCTTTTTCCTCGCCGCGTTCCGGCCAATCCCAATCCTTCTTGCCGGAAACAAGCTTCCAGGTCGATCACTTCGCAGATGCAGCATCGAATTTTCTTGGAGAGGCAATTTCACGCAGGCATAAATATAGAGCGGGGAAGAATTATAAGCATACTGCTTAATCGAGGTCGCAACAACATGGCTGATACTTTCAATCCGGAGTCCTATGTTCCCGTCCGTAGCCAGCGTCCGGTGATGCCGGTGCGTGTGCAGGGTTCGGTGTGGGGCGATGGGGTGGCTCCGGCGGTGATCTGGGTATTGCTTGCGTTCTCGCTGTTGCCTGCCCTTGGTGCGATTGCTGGATATTTGCCCGGCGTCGATGCGATCCGCGTTGACGAGATCGCCACGGGCCTGTTCGGCCTCGGCCTGATGGCCGGTGCGTCATATTTCGCCGTCGGACTGCTCCATCGCGGTCGGAGCGGGCTGGCGCTCGCGACTGCTGGTGGGTTGGCTGCGTCCGCGCTCGCTCTGTTCGTGATGGTCTGACGAAGTGGTGGGATGCCAAGGCATCCCACCCCAGAGTTATCGTGCCAGCGGGCGATACTTGATGCGATGCGGCTCGGTGGCGTTTGCCCCCAGACGACGACGCTTATCGGCCTCGTAATCCTGGAAGTTCCCTTCGAACCACTCCACATGGCTGTCGCCCTCGAAGGCGAGGATGTGTGTGGCCAGACGGTCGAGGAACCAGCGATCATGGCTGATCACCACCGCACAGCCCGCGTATTCCTCCAGCGCCTCTTCCAAGGCCCGCAACGTGTCGACGTCCAGATCGTTGGTCGGTTCGTCGAGCAGGATAACGTTGGCTTCGGTCTTGAGCATCTTCGCCAGATGGACGCGGTTGCGCTCACCGCCTGACAGGATGCCGACCTTCTTCTGTTGATCCGAGCCCTTGAAGTTGAACGCGCCCACATATGCGCGGCTGGCCACGGTGCGCTTGCCCAGATGGATCACATCGGTGCCGCCGGAGATTTCCTCCCACACGCTCTTGTTCGGATCGAGGCTGTCGCGGCTCTGATCGACATAGCCGAGCTTGACCGTCTCGCCGACCACCAGCGAGCCCGCATCCGGCGTCTCCTGGCCGATGATCATGCGGAATAGCGTCGATTTGCCCGCGCCGTTCGGGCCGATCACGCCGACAATGCCACCCGGCGGCAGCTTGAAGTTGAGGTTCTCGATCAGCAGCCTGTCGCCAAAGCTCTTGTTCAGCCCCTCCGCCGTGATCACGGTCCCGCCGAGGCGGGGACCAGGAGGAATGACGATGTCGGCGACACCGCCAGCCTGTTCCTGCGATTTCTGCTGCAATTCCTCGTAGCGTTGAATACGCGCCTTGGACTTCGCCTGGCGCGCCTTCGGGTTGGAGCCGATCCACTCCGCTTCGGCGGCCAGTGCGCGCATGCGCGAGGTTTCTTCCTTCTCCTCCTGCTGCAACCGCTTGCGCTTCTGCGCCAGCCACGAGGAGTAGTTGCCCTCGAACGGATAGCCACGACCGCGTTCGAGTTCGAGAATCCAGTTCGTCACGTTCTCCAGGAAGTAGCGATCATGGGTGACGACGATCACGGTGCCCGCGAAATCCCGCAGCGTCTTTTCCAGCCAAGCCACCGATTCCGCGTCGAGATGGTTGGTCGGCTCATCGAGCAGGAGCAGATCGGGCTTTTCCAGCAGCAGGCGGCAGAGTGCAACGCGGCGGCGCTCGCCACCGGACAGACGACC
>CAITEF010000453.1 GCA_903891315.1 uncultured Rhodospirillales bacterium
AATTCGACATAATTTCCGCACTGCGGCATGATGCGTTTCTGCAACGCGCAAACAAAAACCGCTTCGGAACATGTTCCGAAGCGGTTTTTGTTTGCGCGTTGCAGAAACGCATCATGCCGCAGTGCGGAAATTATGTCGAATTGTAACTCCGCAGTGACGATTTTTCGTATTTTTTTCAATCGCTTATGGCGAAATAATCGGAAACAATCCTTGACTGGCGAAGCGCCGCCGCCATGCATATTGTGCAGATCGGTGAAGCAGCCAGAACTTTGCCACAATGGTTCGACAAATTGTCGGACATCAGAAATTGGGATTGACCGCTCTATGGATGGTCTGCCGCACGGATTGACGCTTCAGACCGCCACCCAGGTGCAACGCACACTGGCGTCGGCGATCAGTTGCACCGGCGTTGGCCTGCACAGCGGGCGCAAGACTCATATGACCCTGCATCCGCTTCCGGCTGGCAGCGGTATCGTCTTCCGCCGCTCGGATCTGGACGCCTCCAAGGGTCCGACCGATATCCCCGCCCGTCATGATCATGTCGTCGATACGCGCCTGTGCACCGTCATCGGCCACCCTGCCCGCCCGGAATGCCGCGTCGGCACCATCGAGCATCTGATGGCGGCACTGGCAGGTCTTGGGATCGACAACGCGCTGATCGAGATCGATGCTGCCGAGGTTCCGATCCTGGACGGCTCATCCGCTGATTTCGTCTTCCTGATCGCGTGCGCTGGAATCGTCGAGCAGCATGACACCGTCACCGAGATCGAAGTGCTGCGCCCCGTGCGCGTCGAGCAGGGTGAGGCCTTTGCCGAACTGCGCCCGAACGCGTTTGGCTTCGACATGGCGCTGACCATCGACTTCCCGGCCGCTGCGATTGGGCGTCAGGCCTATTCGCTGCGTCTGACCCCGGAGGCCTTCGCCGAGGAACTCTGCGCCTCGCGCACGTTCACCATGGTGCAGGAAGTCGAAGCGCTGCGGAAGGCCGGTTTGGCTCTTGGCGGCAGCCTGGACAACGCCATCGTGGTTGACGGCGCAAACGTGCTCAACCCGACCGGACTGCGCACACCGGACGAATTCGTCCGCCACAAGCTGCTGGACGCCGTGGGCGATCTGGCACTCGCCGGTGCACCCCTGCGCGGCCGCTTTGTGGGCCACCGCACCGGTCACGCGCTGAACAACAAGCTGCTGCGCGCGTTGTTCGCCGATGACGCGAATTGGCGCCTGGTCGTCACCAATGCGGCTGCCAGCCCGGTCTGGCAGCCGATCTCCGTCGCTGCCTGAGCGACGCGCGGGGTTCACATCCCGTTCTGCTTGAACCAATCGAGCATCCGCTTCCAACCGTCTTCGGCGGCAGCCTTGTTGTAGCTTGGGCGGTAATCGGCGTGGAATGCATGCCCGGCACCGGGATAGATCACCATCTCCGCCTTGTGGCCGGACGCTTTGACGATGGCCTCGGCTGCGCGGACGTCATCGGTCGAAATGCTCGAGTCGCTGCCGCCATAGAGGCCAAGCACCGGACAGTTCACCTGCCCCGCGATATCCATCGCCGTTTTGGGCTGCAATTCTGAAACAGTGCCGCGCAGCTGCCCGTAATACGCCACCGCCGCCTTGAGTGACTTGCTGTGCGCGGCATAGAGCCATGCATTGCGGCCACCCCGACAGAACCCGATCACCGCCTGCCGCTTGGCGTCACCGCCATGGGCTGCGGCATAGGCAATCGCCGCGTCGCTGTCGGAGAGCATCAGCGCATCCGACGATTTTGGCACCACGCTGCGAATGACCTCGCCGGGATCGGTCAGCTTGGACAGGTCGGCCAAACGGGCATAAATCTCCACCGCAACTGCCGCATAGCCCTGCTTGGCAAGGCGGCGACAGACATCCTTGATGTAGTCGTGGATGCCGAAAATCTCTTCATTGACGAGCACGATCGGGAACGGACCGGCCCCGGCGGGCTTGGCGAAATAGCCCGGCATCTCACCGTCAGCCACCTTGATCTTCACCTCACCGGCCTCGATCCCGGCCATGTCGGTGTGGATCGCTTGCGCCTCCACCCGCGCGGTGGCGAGCGTCAAGCCCGTGACCAACGATGTCATCATGAAGCCACGCCGCGCCAGAGGCGGGGTGATCAGGCCATCAAGTCCGTGCAGATCGTTCATGGGAGCCTCCTCGTATGCAAAAGAAATGG
>CAITEF010000454.1 GCA_903891315.1 uncultured Rhodospirillales bacterium
GATGGTGGAACCCGAAAATTCGGCTTGCCGCTGGTTGGCGCCTTCGCCGCCTATCCCAATTACCGGGCGCGTTCGGGTAAAGTCGGTACGATCGAGGAACGCATCAACGGTTGTGTTGTGCGCAGCCTCAACGGCAAGCCGCTGCCTCACGACAGCGCAGAAATGACCGCGATAGTCGCCTACCTCAAATTCCTGTCGATGGGGCGATTGGTGGGTTCGCGAACCGAGGGGCAAGGCCCGGGGCAAATGCCTGAATTGGCGCGCGCAGCTGATCCTGTGCGTGGGCGGCAGGTGTTTGCCGGGCAATGCGCGACCTGCCATGGCACGCGTGGCGAAGGACAGGGCGCGGGGAGCAATCCCGGTTATGCCGTGCCGCCGTTGTGGGGTCCGGACAGCTTCAATGACGGCGCCGGCATGGCCCGGCTCACCAACGCTGCCAATTTCATTCACAACAACATGCCCAATGGCACAACGTGGGCTGCACCCGCGCTTTCGGTAACGGATGCCTGGGACGTCGCCGCCTTTATCGAGGCCCAACCTCGCCCGCACAAGGTCGACCTCGAGCGTGATTTTCCGAACCGGATCGAAAAGCCGGTTGATACGGCCTACGGGCCCTATGCTGACAGCTTTTCATTCAGCCAGCACAAGTACGGCCCATTTCAGCCCATTCGAGAGGCTGTAGCGGCTCAGCGATCCAAGAACGAGAGCGCAGTAAAGCCTTAACCTGAGCCTCAAAAATCCTACCGGCGAATGCCGCAAGTGTTGATGCCCAACAACCTGTAAGCGGGACAAACGCCAAAAATGCCAGTGAGCAGCGGTACCAGCCCGATCCAGCCAAGCGGCGTCTTGGGGCCGACAAACACCAGTGCCAAAACCACAAGCCCCACCACGACCCTGATCAGCCGATCAGTGTTTCCTTCATTGCGCATGCTCGATCCTTTTCCATTCTTGCAAGAAAAGGCTTGGGCTCGGTTCGTGGCGATGTCTGTGACATGATCACATCCGGCAAAAAATTTCCCGATCAGAATTCGCCGGCCACGGAATGCAATCCGGGACGGGACACAAGATGAATGACACCCCGGGTGCCGGAGATTAGGCCTGAGCGGGAGAAAGCGGCCAGTTGACGGCTGATGACTTCACGTGCGGAGCCAATCTCGATTGCCAGTGCCTCATGACGCACATTCACAGCGTCATCGGCATCGGCCAAACGCAATAGCGCGCGAGCCAGACGCGCCGGAATCCCGGTCAAGGCAACATCCTCCACCAGACGCTCCAGATCGGAAAAGCGGTCGGCAACAGCACCGAACAAGCGCATCCGGAACGCATGATTGCTGGCGACAAGTTCCTGAAAAGCCTGAGGTGGCACAATCTCGATTACCAGATCGGTTTCAGCGAGGCCCTCGGCTGTATAAGGCGTGCCGTGCACCAGGGCGCTGAATGTCTGCAGGCAGACGTCACCCGGTCGCACGCGATAAAGTACGATTTCTCGCCCGCTCTCCGCCGTGAGCGACACGCGGATCGCCCCTTCGTGGACGACGACGTAGCCGGGACAGTCTTGTCCAGGACGGAAGAGGTGAGTGCCCTTGGTGATTGTCGTGCGGTTTCGATTGGTCCTGTCCATAATGGTACCAGCATTCCGGCATAAGGGCGCCATCGGCAAGTCAAGACTTGCCTGTTCATCATCGCGACGATGCTCTTGTTGGTGCCCGACCCCACACGCAACTGTGCAATGGCCATAAATGCCATGCCGTTAAGTGATCCCGAGACGCCGAAAAAGCGGCACCTTCACCAGATCCAGAATAATGGCAAAGGCAGCGGCGCCGATCAGGGCGCCAGCAACCATGTACAACGGCAACGGCGTCATTGCGATACCACCCACGGCCAAAGTCGAGGCGATCAGGATATCAGTGGTGGACGAAAGGATGAGCCAATTGCTGGGGCGAGAGGACCAAAGGTGGCGACGTTCACGGTTGGTATAAGTGGTTGCCTGACTTCCAAAAACGACCGCTACGAATGCCAGCGTCTGGAGCGCGTCGATCCCTAGCCGCATATGGGATCGACCAAAAACAAACACAGCGATGCAAAAAATCAGTTCGCCAATGCCCATGGCTACGCCTGCGATCGTCAGCCTGCCGATCTGCCATGTGTTGGGTGATGGTGACGCGCGGACATTGTCAGTCGTCAGCGCCATGCCGAGGAAATCGCCGGTGATCATGATCAGGACCATTAGCAATGGCGTCAGGATGGCGTGTCCTGTCATGAGCAGGCCGACCGCCAAAAACAGGACCTGGACCGTCTTTTTGGTGAGCGAATTGAGGGTATAGCTCAAGACCCGCTGGAACGTCATGCGACCTTCCTCGACCGCCCTGACGATGCCCGGCAGGCCGGGCTTGGTCAGAACTATCCCGGCAGCAGATTTGGCCACGTCGGTTGCCGTTGATACGGCAATACCCATCTGCGCCTGGCGCAGCGCCGGGGCATCGTTCGCGCCGTCTCCGCACATGCCGACCGTATGGCCTCCTGCCTGAAATGCTTTGACCAGCTTGAATTTGTCCTCAGGCAGGACGCCTGCAAAGATGGCGTATTTTTGGGCTTTGCTGCCATTGGGAATCGGGCCTGGTGGACACACGGCGCCCTCGAGCCCCACAGCTTTCGCCACGATCGTCGCTGTTGCCGGTGCATCGCCCGTCACCATAACCGTGCGCACGCCGAGTTCATGCAATTGCGCGACGAGCGCGGCAGAGTCCTTGCGTGGCGGATCGCTGAGCGCGATCAGCCCTGCGAGCTTCATCGCCGACGGTGCCCCGGCGGCCACTGCCAGCACGCGAAAGCCCTTGTCTTCGAGATCCCTGGCGGCTTTGGTCATGGCCGGGGATGGTCGGGCCAGCGCGCTTACGACGGTGAAGGCACCCTTTATAATGCGCAAGCCGTTGCCCTTGGCATCGGTAGCCGTTGCTTCAGACATCTTCTTCGCAGGATCAAAGGCCACGAACTTGATCAGTTTCGGTGCGTCGGTAACCGTCTTGCCGGCAGCAGCAGCTTGGATGGCGCCGTCGACCGGATCGGCCCCACCATCCGAACTGGTCAGCGCCGCCAGCGCCAGCACATGCGCTTCATCGAAACCCGCGGCCGGAGTTACGGTCGTCACCGTCAGCGCGTTCTGCGTCAGCGTGCCGGTCTTATCCACACACAGCACCACCATCGACGCAGCCTCATCCACCGCCGAGAGCCGCGTCGGAAGAACGCCGAATTTTGCCAGCGCGCGTGCGCCGAGCGCCGAGGCAAGCGTGAACGTGGCAGGGAGCGCAACCGGTATTGCCGCCAGAAGCGCCGTCAGCACCAGCGGGAGCACCTCTACAATCGGCATCCTCAGATGCCACGCATAAGCAACCAGCAACAAGATGACGCCGCCGTTGAACATGGCGAGATTACGCACCACGTGCAGCACCGCCGTTTGCTGGGTGCTTGTGACATGTGCGGTGCGGATCAGCTCGGCCGTGCGGCCGAACTTGGTACGAACCCCGGTCGCCGTAATCACCGCCTCTGCCTCACCGCGCCGAACCAGCGCTCCCGAGAAGGTGCCCACACCCGCGCTCGCTTCGATGGGAACCGATTCACCGGTCAGCATGGACTGGTCGAGCAGGACTTCTCCGCTGGTGATCGTGACATCTGCTGCAACCACGCCGCCCAGCGAAAGCTTCACAAGGTCGCCTGGCACCAACTGTACTGCAGGGGTGGTCTTCCACGCTCCGTCGCGTTTGACCGTGGCGTTCAGTGCGAGCCGCGACTTCAATGCGGCGAGCGTAGCCTGGGCGCGGCTTTCCTGGAACAGACCCAGCGCTGCATTGAATATCAGAAGAAAAGCGATGACCGCAGCTTCGACATATTTGCCGACCACCAGTTCAAGCACGATTGCTGCTTCGAGCATCCACGGCACCGGCGCCCAGAATTTGTCGAGGGCCATGCTCAGGGGATGCGTGCTCGTGTCGGGCATCGCATTGGGACCGGAATTGGCAAGGCGTTGGCGAGCCTCATCGCTCGTCAGGCCAGTTTTCGAAACCCCGTCAGAATGATTGGCTGGATGGGAGCCGGTGGCACCCTTCGCGACCGGAGCGGCCGGGGGTTTAGCCTTGGCATTCATGGTGGGCTTTCCCTTCCGTGGCTCGCCCCATCATCTTGCAGCCTTGTTCATATGGTCTTGTCCGAGATCGCGATCCAGGTGGAGGACCAAGACTCCCTTCATAGCCAAGCATCAAAAAATATCGCGCGACAGCTTCGGATTCTACGCGCCATTTACCCGGCGGACCAAGAAAACTGAGCTGCTGCAGGTTTGACGGAGAACGGAAGAAGGCGCCCCAGACTTTGCGGGAATGGGCGTCTATACTGCGGCACGGGCATTGTCCTATGCTGGCGTCGAATACGACATCCTCGAACGCGCGCTCACCCCGCGCCAAATCGGAGACTTCGACGCCTATGCCGATGCCTGGGCGATTATCCACCGTAACCTTGAAGAGGCGCTTGGCGCATCGGGCGTCACCGATCCGCTAGAGGGCAAAACGCTCAATGGGCAGGCGCTGTCGGCGGCGCGCTCACGCTTCGAAAGCTCGAAGCAGCGGTTCTTCGGGCAACTTCTCCTGTCGATGAAACTGCCTTCGCTGCTGCCCGCGATCTGTGTCGCTACTTCGGCCAGCGAAGTGTGAAGGCACTCATCGATGAGAAATTTCACCGGAGACGCGCCGAGCTAACCTCGGAAGAGCCTTGCTTGAGTGACACCCGCTGAGTCTGCTTGAGGACGAGCGTGTCGTCTTTCAAGGGCTTGGGGC
>CAITEF010000455.1 GCA_903891315.1 uncultured Rhodospirillales bacterium
CAGGTGGGATTCGATGTCAGAATAACATCCACAAGCACGACTATGATGAGGGCAGGTAGGGCGACGGAATACACCCGCGACAATCGGGCGATCGCAAATTGCCGTAACGTCGTGCCAGGCTTTTGGGCTGAAAAGTAAATAAGAAATCCGGAAAGAACGAAAAAAACATCAACGGCCCTTGGCCCAAAAATCGAAAGTTGATAGGCAAATGCACCGCTGTATTTCTGGCCAGATGCGTGGTATATTAGGACCAGATACGCCGAAATTGCGCGCGAAAAATTAAGAAATAATCCTAGATTTTGCGAAATTTCTGAGATGTTGATCGGAGTGCGTTCTTGGGGCATTAGGGGTATTTTCTGATCAGTGTTGCAACTTGGCTCGCTCTTTGTATCCGGCGAGGCTTCCACTGACAATGCAGCGATTAGGAGGCGTTGAGCTTGGCGTTAAGGCGGGGTTAAACAATTTACCGCACCTCAGGAGACTGCGCTTGGGCCAATATTCCAATACTTTACCCGACGGTACCTCAGTCCCGGCCCTCGGCCAAGGCACTTGGTATATGGGCGAGCGTGCGTCCAACCGGGGCGCCGAAGCCAGTGCCCTGCGTCTTGGGATCGACCTCGGCCTCACCTTGATCGACACCGCCGAAATGTATGCCGATGGCGGGGCCGAGGAGGTGGTGGGGGAGGCGATCCATGGCCGTCGGGACGAGGTCTTCCTCGTCTCCAAGGCCTATCCGCAGAACGCATCCAAGGCGCGGATGAAACGTGCCTGCGAGGCATCGCTCAAGCGCCTCGGCGTGGACAGGCTGGACCTCTATCTGCTGCATTGGCGCGGTTCGGTGCCGTTTGGCGAGACGATTGCCGCCTTCGAGGAACTGATCCGAGAGGGCAAGATCGCGCGTTGGGGCGTCTCCAATCTGGACCCGGACGATATGGCGGAACTTTATGCCTCACCGGGTGGGCGTGGCTGCGCGGTCAATCAGGTGCTCTACAACCCGCAATATCGCGGCATCGAGTTCGATCTTCTGCCCTGGGCCGCGCGCGAGAGGCTGCCGATCATGGCGTATTCGCCGGTTGGGCAAGGCGGTTCTCTGTTGAAGAATCGCGCGATGATCAGCGTTGCCGCCCGCCACGACGCCTCGCCGGCACAAATCGCGCTCGCCTGGGCGCTGCGGCATCCGCATGTCATCGCGATCCCGAAAGCGGCCAGTGAAGACCATGTCAGGCAGAATGCCGCCGCCGTGAGCATCGAACTGACGTCAGCCGATCTCGCCGAAATCGACACCGCCTTCCCGCCGCCACGTCAGGCACAGTCGCTGGCGATGCTGTAGGCGCTTGGGGCCATTGCGCCTCAGCCTGTGGTATCAGTTGATCAATTGCGCTATCGCCGAAACAGAAATGCCTTGAACAAGTTCGTCAGACATCCAAGATCGACGCGTTAACCGAGGAGACATCCCAATGAACGCCCCCGCCGCTGCCGTGAGCACGCCTGTGCAGAACATCCACAATTACATTGGCGGCAAGATCGCGCCCGCCACTTCCGGTCGCGCGCAGGACGTGTTCAATCCGGCGACCGGTGCTGTCACCGGCCGCGTCGATCTCTCCTCGACCACCGATGTCGCGACCGCTGTCGCCGCCGCCAAAGCCGCCTTCCCGGCCTGGGCCGAGATGCCGCCGATCCGTCGTGCGCGGCATATGAACAAGTTTCTCGAACTGGTGAACAAGCACAAGGACGACCTTGCCCGCGCCATCACCTCCGAGCACGGCAAGGTGTTCTCCGATGCGAAGGGAGAAGTCGAGCGTGGCATCGACATCATCGAATTCGCATGCGGCATCCCGCAGTTGCTCAAGGGCGACTACACCGATCAAGTCTCCACCGGCATCGACAATTACACGATGCGCCAGCCGCTTGGCGTGGTGGCGGGGATCACCCCGTTCAACTTCCCGGTCATGGTCCCGTGCTGGATGTTTCCGGTCGCCATCGCGGCGGGAAACACCTTCATCCTCAAGCCGAGCCCAATTGATCCGACGGCCACGCTGATCATGGCCGAACTGATGCAGCAGGCGGGCTTCCCGGCTGGTGTGTTCAACGTGGTGCAGGGCGACAAGGAATCGGTGGACGCACTGCTGGAACACCCGGACGTGATGGCGGTCTCGTTCGTCGGCTCCACGCCGATTGCCAATTACGTCTACGAAACAGGTGCCCGCAACGGCAAGCGCGTGCAGGCTCTTGGTGGAGCGAAGAACCATTTGGTGGTGATGCCCGATGCCGAGGTCGACAAGGCCGTCGATGCGCTGATCGGTGCCGCCTATGGCTCGGCTGGTGAGCGTTGCATGGCGATCTCAGTGGCCGTGTTGGTGGGTGACATCGCCGACGAGGTGATCGCCCGCGTCAAGGCGCGCGCGCTGACGCTGAACGTCAATGACGGCATGGTGGGCGACCCGGAAATGGGCCCGATCGTTACCGACATCGCCCGCAAGCGCATCACCGGCTACATTGATATCGGTGTCGCCGAGGGTGCCAAGCTGGTGGTCGATGGCCGAGGCTATGCAGTGGCGGGCCGCGAGGCTGGGTTCTTCGTCGGGCCGACACTGTTCGACGATGTGAAGACCGACATGCGGATCTATCGCGAGGAGATCTTCGGGCCGGTGCTCGCCTGCGTGCGGGTGAAGAGCTTCGAGGAAGCCGTCGCCCTGATCAACGCGCATGAATTCGGCAACGGCGTGAGCCTGTTCACCCGAGATGGTGGCGTGGCGCGCGCGTTCAGCCGTCAGATTCAGGTCGGCATGGTTGGCATCAACGTGCCGATCCCGGTGCCGATGGCGTGGCATGGTTTCGGCGGCTGGAAGCGCTCGCTATTCGGCGACATGCACGCTTATGGCGAAGAGGGCGTGCGCTTCTACACCAAGCAGAAATCGATCATGCAGCGTTGGCCGGACAGCATCGGCAAGGGTGCTGAGTTCGCGATGCCGGTGGCCCGCTGACGCAGTTGTCATCGAAGCTTCGCTTGTCCGCCAGCTGATCCGACGCTTGTCATGCGCGCAATCTGATCAAGGGATTGCGCGCCATGAACCTCACCAAACGGACTATGCTGGCGGTTTGCCTCGCCTCGGCTATCATCAGCCCAAGCTTCGCCGCTGAGCCCTATGTGACAGCCAAGATTTTGGATGTCTCGACTCTGCTGCCACCACCACCGGTGGACGGCTCCGCAATTGACCGGGCTGAATTGGCCGCAGTGATTGACCTGCAGGCACACACGACGGAACCGCGCCGTGCCCAGGCGGTGGTGGATGCCAAGGAGTCGATCTACACGCTCTACACCCCGGTGCTCGGCGCGAAATTCGACCCGGCCAATTTGCCCGCGACCACTGCGCTGTTCGACCGCGTGGGGGCCAGCGAGGGGCCGACCGTCAATCCGGCGAAGAAGGTCTTCGGCCGCGCGCGTCCGTTTCAGGCGCATCCCGAGGTGCAGGGTCTGGAACCGCGCAGCACCAGCGGTGCCTACCCCTCCGGCCACGCCACCAAGGCGACGTTGTTTGCCATTGTGATGTCGGATCTGCTGCCTGAGAAGAAGCGCGAACTGTGGGACAGGGCGGAGGATTACAAGCTCAGCCGTCTGATCATGGGGATGCATTATCAGTCGGATATCGACGCAGGCACGCGCAGCGGCACCGCGATTGCGACGTTGATCTACACGCTCCCCGAGTTCCGCACGGCCCTCGAAGCCGCCCGCACCGAATTGCGCGGCGTGCTTGGCCTGCCCGCCGCCATCACTCATTAAACGGAGAACCAAGAATGTCGCGTTTTCAACGCCTGTTGCTGGCGTCCTGTGTCGTCGTCTCGTTTGCAACGCCCGGCTTTGCGGCCGACCCGTATGTCACCAGCAAGATGCTCGATCTGGCACCCTTGATGCAGCCGCCACCGATGGCCGACTCGGCTGAGGACAAGGCCGATGTGAAGGCGGTGATCGACGCTCAGGCTGCGGCGTCCGAGGATCGGAAGAAGCAGGCGTTCGTCGACTCCGATGAAACGGTGGATGTGGTGTTCGGAACGGTGTTGGGGCCGAAATTCGTGCTCGCCAATCTGCCGAAGACCGCCGCCCTGTTCGCCCGGATCGGTGACTCGGAAGACGACACGGTCGATCCCGCCAAGCCGTTCTTCGGCCGCAAGCGCCCGTGGATTGCACATCCGGATGAGATCAAGGCCGTCGCCAAGCCGACCAAGAGCGGCTCCTACCCGTCCGGCCACACCACGCGGGCGACGCTGTATGCCATCGTGATGTCGGCGATGGTGCCGGAGAAGCAGCAGGACATTTGGGGGCGCGCGCATGACTACGCCTACAGCCGCGTCGTAGGCGGCATGCACTATCCGACCGATATCGATGCAGGCTGGCGTGCTGGCACCGCGATGGCGGCGGTGATGATGGCTCTGCCGAATTTCCAGGCGGATTTCGCAGCCGCCAAGGCTGAACTTCGGGCTGGGCTGGGTCTGGCCGCGAAGTAATCACGCCCAACCATCATAGTGAGCGCAGCGTGGCTTCCGCGCTGCGCTCACTATGATGTTAAGGCTTGAAGTTGATCCGCAGCGTTGTCTCGAACTGCCCGTCCGGCGGCGTGCCGGGACGGATCCGTGGCAGCAGACGCAGGGCAAGCGCGTCGAGATCATCATTGCCAGAGCTTTCAACCACGCTGGCACCGGTCACTTCGCCCTGGGCGTTGATGGTGAAATGCACCTTCGACCAGCCTGTGTTGAGCGACACCTTGTAGAACTTGGTGGCGACCTCGCGCTTGACCTTGTCGATATAGGTCAG
>CAITEF010000456.1 GCA_903891315.1 uncultured Rhodospirillales bacterium
CACCTCAAGCTTGCGCGTCTACCATTCCGCCACGACCGCACGGTAGGAGGCGCGAGGCTATAGCCGAACACTTTGCAGGCAGCAATGACCGAAAACGCAGAATTGGCCCCCACCGATGCAATTCTTCCCCTCGAATGGCGCATCGACGATGGGCTGACCGATTATCCGACAGCACTCGCGGCCATGCAGGCGCGCTCGGCGGCGATCAGGGCTGGCAGCGCCAGCGAGTTGGTCTGGCTGGTCGAGCAACCGCCGCTCTACACGGCGGGCACCTCGGCCAAGCCGCAAGATCTGCAGGAGCCCAACCGTTTCCCGACTTATGACGCCGGACGCGGCGGGCAATGGACGTATCACGGGCCGGGCCAGCGCACCGCCTACGTGATGCTCGACCTCACCCGCCCGCACGGCCAGGTGAAGCCACGCGATGTGCGCTCATATGTCTGCGGGCTGGAGGAATGGATGATCCGCACGCTGGATCGATTCAACATTCGCGGCGAGCGGCGCGAGGGACGGGTGGGCATCTGGGTGGTCGATCCCGCCACACGCGGCGAATCGAAGATCGGTGCCATCGGCGTGCGGGTGTCGCGCTGGGTGAGCTGGCACGGGATTGCGCTCAATGCGGAGCCCAATCTTGCACATTTCGGCGGCATCGTGCCGTGCGGCATTCCGGAGCACGGCGTGACCAGCATCCACGCGCAAGGGGTGCTGGTGACGATGGAGGAGGTGGATTCGGCGTTGCGCGCGTGCTGGGATGAGGTGTTTGGAGCTTCGTGAAGCGGAAAAGCGCTGCTCGGTCCGCCTACACCGTCGGCAGTTTTTGAAATCCAAGCTGATCTGGTGGCGCGGCCTCGGCCTGAACAATCTCGTCCACCCGCGCCCAACGCGGACCGTTGCGACAGGCCTCGATAATCTGCGCCACCGCCTCCGCCTCACCGGCGACCACCGCTTCGACCGTGCCGTTCTCGCGGTTGCGCACCCAGCCGCTGATACCGCGCAGCTTCGCCTCATTGCGCAGCCAGTCGCGATACCCCACACCTTGCACGCGTCCGGCGATCTCCAGATGGCGCGCGATCATCCGGCACACGCGTCGAGAAAACGCCCCGCCATCACAAGTTCCGCACCGACGCGGTCCAGCCGGGCGCGGCCCTCCGCGTCCCAGCCCCAGAACGCCGCCTGATGGCGTTCATCGACGGTGGCGATCTCATGCGCCTCGCTGGCCGCCAACGCGCCACGCGTCACCGCAAGGCCCAGCACGAGGCTGCCGAGCGCTGGCACCAACACCCCCAGCGCCGATAGCCGCCACGCATCAAGTGCGGCGACACACGCAGTCAGCGCGACCAATGACTCATTAGGCTGGGGCACGTGCCTGATCCCGGTGGTAACAATCAGAGGTGCCGCAAGCTCCCGCGCCGACCATTCGATCCAGGGTTGCCAGAGCTGGGTTTGCGCCTCGACGAGCGAGGAGGGCTGATCGGCACGATAGCAGAGCAAGTCGCTCTGGCCGTATTGCGCCAACTCCTCCACCACCTCCTCACGCGCGGCGACGATGCGCTCCTGCGCGGTGCCTGCCAGCCTGGTAAACGGCAAATCCTCGTAGGTGAATTCACCGTCCTTCGACCCGCCCGCCGCCTGCCACTCGGCGGCCAGAGCGCGGGCCAGCGATTCCGACGGCACCAGCAATGTGCTACCGCCGGGCAGCCGCACCGGACGCTGATCGAGCCGCACCGTCCATGCGCCCGACTCGTTCAGGGCTTCTGCGGTGTCCCAGAATCGCTTCATTGCCTGCCCTCTCAGTGGGCCGACATCGCCCCGCGCGCCGACGCCAAGCCGGATGCGCAGAAATCGTCGCCAGAAACCACTGCGTTGGCGGCACCCACCACCGTGCTGAACGGATTGCGGGCGAAACCCACAATGCCGCCGCCGACCGAATTCGCCACGCCTTCAACCGCCCCGCTCGCGTCGATGGACGCAATGGGCGATGCGAAAATACCGGTCACGCGCACCGGCACCGGCACGACCGGCCCCACCGTGCGCAGTGCCGGACGCACCCGCAGGTTGAGACCTTCTTCGGCGAAGTTCATCGTTCCATTGCCGTCGAGCTGTGCCACGCTGGTCTGCAGGACGAGCGCGTTGAGATTGGCCAAACCGCGCACCGAATCGATCCGGATCGCGGCACAACGCAGCTTCGTCCGATTGCCACCGCTGCCGCCGATCAGCGCATCGGTCGGCAAATGCGCCACCCGCATCACCTCCGACAACCACGGACCGAACAAACGATTGTCCAGCTCGCCATCCACCATGGCCATCCCGATTCGTCCGGAGACCGAGCCGGCAAGCGCACGCGGTGTGCGACCGGTGGCCACCAGATCCGCCCCAATTTCCGCGGTCCCGGTGACATCGTCGGGCTGGTCAAAGGCGGCCATCAGCGGCTTGATCGCCACCCCCGGCGCGTCGAGCTGCAACGAGACTTCCGGCGGCAGCGCCTGCGAATCGACACTGAACTTGAGGTCGAAATGCCCGCCGGGCAGCGCCGCCGATAGCGGAGCAATCACCAGCTTTCCAGCCGCCAGCACCGCGTGACCCTTCACATCATGGTAGGGAACGCCACCCAGCCGAAACTCACCCAGAGCCAACGAAAGGTCGAAATCCTGCCCAATCAGCGGCGTGAAGTCGATCGGCGTCTCTGGGATCAGACGGCGTGATGTCGTCGTTATCACCCGCGCCCGCACCGGCTGCGTCACGGACAGCGCGGCGGTTGCGCGTGCTGTTGCCGTCTGCAGCGCATCGATATCCAACATCCGACCCGACAGCCCGCCACGCAACGTCAGACGCGGTGCGGTGATCACATCCAGATCCCCGCCCAGATCACCAATCGAACTGGCAAAGGCGATGTGCTTCAGCGTCACACCCTGCCCGATGTCATTGGGAAGGCTGGCGATATCGGTGCTCAGCGACAAGTTCTTCAGCGCTGGCAGCGGCCGCCCGACCAGCGCCGAGAGGGCATTCAGGTCGGGAATATGCACATCCACGCGGGCGGTCACCCCGGCCATCTCGGCAGGGCGCGCAATCTGGCCCTTGATCGACAAATCGGCACCGGCCACATGACTGGTGATATTGATCGGCATAGGCCGGACTGTGGCCGCAGAAGACGCAGCCGTTCCCGTCACCAGGCCACGCACCAACTCGCGCGGCGCACCCAAATCGACCACGGCATCCAATGGCTGCTGGCTGAACTTGCCAAACACTTCGGCATGGATCGGCTGGTCGCTGGCCGGTGCGGTCAGAACGATACGATCAAGATACAGCCCGTCGACATATTTCGACAGATCCGAGGCCTCGCCGCGCATCACCACATTGGCAATCTCGGGAAAGCCAGCAGCATCACTCAATCTGTACGAGGCGCGCAGATTGTGGATCGGTGGCAGCTTGGTCCCGGCGAGGCGGCCGAAATTCGACAGATCATCCAGCTCCAATGTGGTGTCGATCACGTAACCCTTGACTGCCACCGGATCAGCAACCGATCCATCAATGGTGAACTGCGCGCCGGTCGACGTGCCTCTGATCGAGATCGGCCACGCGTCACGGCCGCCACTGCCGAGCAGCCGGTCCACCGGACCCGTATTGGCGTTGAAGGCAACCGGCGTGCCGTCATATTCCACATCGACAATCGCATTCATCGGCGAATCGCGTCCGTCGGTGTGCAGTACGGTGCGGTTGATGATCAGCAGATGCGACACGCTCTGTTTGTCATTGCGCGTGGCGAATCGACCGCCATAGATCCCGATCTCGCGGATATCCACCTTGTCAGCCGGATTGCCGCCGCCGCCGGACGATGATGCGGTGCCGCCAGGTTTGCCAAACACCGTGTTGGACTGGCCAAGTGAGTTGACCTCCAACTGCACATCGGGATCGTAGAGGTTGAGCGTGCCAATCGACAATTTGCCAAACAGCAGGGACACCAGCCCGACATCC
Organism: uncultured Rhodospirillales bacterium; assembly: GCA_903891315.1. Lineage (GTDB taxonomy): Bacteria > Pseudomonadota > Alphaproteobacteria > Acetobacterales > Acetobacteraceae > CAIQQQ01. Next base: position 3,973 of record CAITEF010000456.1, read on the forward strand.
GCTTCGACGGAGCCGATCGAGACCATGCTGTTGCGGGAAAATCCCGGCGGATTGGCGAAATCGACATTGTGGATGGTGATCTTCGGCGAGAAGCCGAAGCCGAATTGCATGTCGCCGTTGATCTTCAGCGCCCGACCAGTGGCACGCTGCACCGCCGCCTCGATATTAGAACGATAATCATTCGGATTGATCAGAATCAACATCAGCAAGCCGATGAGCAGCGGCACAGCTATAATTGCTGAAACGATTATCCAGAAACGCTTGAAGGAAGCGCGACGACGACGGCTCATATTGCACTCCTCAACGGAGGCGCCCCGCAGCCGGGACGCCTCCTTTGGCGGCATGTTGTTACATGTCGCGCAAGGTTCTGCGCGCTTGGAGCAGAATGTAGCCTCGCCGCGTCACGGATTGAAGCTGCCTTTGAGGGGATCTGAGAATATCCGTCAAGCGATCCGATTTGGCGGCTTGGGTGCGGCAGCGGTGAAACCAAGATCGCGGAACGTCTGGACCATGTGCGGTGGCAGCGGCGCCTCGACCGCCAACGTGCCGCCTGCCGGATGCGGAAACACGATCCGCCGCGCATGCAGGTGCACTTTCTCGGCAAACCCTTCGACAATCGCCGTATTGCCGCCCTCAACCTCCTTGCCATAGGCAACATCGCCCAGGATCGGCGTGCCGATCGCCCCACATGAGACGCGCAATTGATGCGTCCGCCCGGTCATCGGTTTCATCTCCAACCAGGCCAGCTTGCGACCGGCATGGTCGAGCGTGGTGAAATCGGTGATCACACGCGCGACATCGGTGTCGAACTCGGTCGCCACCGCCGCGCGCTCGCCACGAAATCCCTCGACCTTGATGAGATTCACATCAATCCGCCCCTCAACCGGCACCGGACGGCCGACGACGACGCACCAATAGGTCTTCTCCACCGCCCGCGTGCGGAACGACGCCGCGAGCTTGGCCGCAACCCCCGGCGTGCGGGCGACAACGATCACGCCCGTCGTATCGCGATCGAGCCGATGCACCAGACGCGGGCGATCCGGCGAGCCGTCACGCAGCCCGTCGAGCAGGAAATCGAGATGTTTTTTGATCCCCGGCCCGCCCTGGCTCGGCAGGCCGAACGGCTTGTTGAGCACCACAACATGCTTGTCCTGATATAGAACCAGCTTGTTCACTTCATCGGCCAGCAACGGGTCGAACACTGGGGCCGGGCGGTCCTCGACAGAATTGGCCGACGGCATCGGCGGTATCCGCACCGATTGGCCGGGCGTGAGCCGGGTTGCGGCCTCGGCGCGTTTGCCATCCACCCGGATCTGCCCGGTGCGCAGCATCTTCTGGATGGCACCCTGGGTGAGCCCGGGATAGTGGCGACGGAACCAGCGGTCGAGGCGGATATCGGCCTCGTCCTCGGTGATAATACGCTGATGTGCGGTCATGATTGCCGTTCTTCGCGCAACCGCGCCCAATGCGCCAGTCTTTTGGCGATTTCACGCTCGAAACCCCGATCCGGCGGCTGATAGAAATCCTGCCGCGCCATCCCATCAGGGAAATGGTTCTGCCCGGAGAAGCCCTCCGGGCTGTCATGGTCATACGCATAGCCCGCGCCATAGCCGAGCTGTTTCATCAACTTGGTCGGCGCATTCACCGACACCGCGGGCGGCATCAATGACCCAGTGCCCTGGGCCGCCTTCTGCGCCGCCTTGAACGCCGTGTAGGCGGCGTTGGATTTCGGCGCGGTGCCGAGATAGAGCACCGCTTGCGCCAACGCCAATTCTCCCTCCGGCGAGCCCAGCCGCTCATAGGCCTCCCACGCCGCCAGCGCCTGCGTCAGCGCCTGCGGGTCGGCCAGCCCGATATCCTCCGAGGCGAAGCGGACCAATCGCCGCGCGATAAACCGCGGATCCTCGCCACCCGCCAGCATCCGCGCCAGCCAATACAGCCCCGCATTGGCGTCCGAGCCGCGCAGGGCTTTGTGCAGGGCGGAGATCAGATTGTAATGCTCCTCCCGATCCTTGTCGTAGAGGGCCGCCCGCTTCGACAGCGTCTCGGCGAGTTCGGCGGGCGTGAGGGGGGCCGTGCCCTCCGGCATTGCGGCGATCTGTTCGGCGAGGTTGAGCAGATAGCGGCCATCGCCGTCCGACATCGCCCGCATCTGAGCGCGGGCATCCGGGTCGAGCGGAAGCACATGGCCAATCTCGGTCTCGGCGCGGGCGAGCAGGGTTTCCAGCGCGGCGTCGTCAAGCCGCTTGAGCACCATCACCTGACAGCGCGACAGCAACGCACCGTTCAGCGCAAAAGACGGATTCTCCGTCGTCGCCCCGATCAGCGTGACGGTGCCGTTCTCCACCACCGGCAGGAAGCCATCCTGCTGGGCGCGGTTGAATCGGTGGATTTCATCAACAAACAGCAGTGTCCCCTCCCCCAACCGACGCCGCTTCGTCGCCTCGTCGAAGACGCGCTTGAGGTCGGCCACACCGGAGAACACCGCCGAGATCTGCACGAATTCCAGCTTCGCCTCGGCGGCCAGCAATCGCGCAATGGTGGTTTTGCCCACGCCGGGCGGCCCCCAGAGGATGAGTGACGCCAGCGAGCCGCGTGAGAGCATGCGGGTGATGGTGCCGGTGGTGCCGAGCAGATGCGACTGTCCCGCGACATCCGCCAGCGTGGCGGGGCGGAGGCGGTCGGCGAGGGGGGCAGTGGCGGAAGATTTCATTCGATGAACTCATCATTGCGAGGTGCGGCTAGGTGCCGTCGCAATCCGTTGATGGGCAAGAACGCAAATGTTGCTCGCAGCTTTACGTATACATACCATTCCCAGCCCACCCCAGAGCCATGCTAGGCTCTGCCCATGAGCGATGACGGCCCCGACAATCTGGTTCTGCGCTTTCTCCGTGGCATCGACACGAAAGTCGATGCGCTGCGAGACGACAACCGCGACATCAAGCAGCGTCTTTCGGCAGTGGAAAGCGGCTTGAACGCGGTTCGGCGCGACATGATCGCCCTGTCCGAGGCCGATGCGCGCGAGCAAGCCTCGATAGACCGCTTCGCCGACCGGATCGAACGCATCGAGAACCGATTGAGTTTGAGGGATATTTGATCCTCCGCTCGAATCGGGCAAACGCCAGCCCAGGGGGGCCAGATGAGCTACGGCTGAACCGATCTCACCTCGTCATTGCAAGCGGAGCGCAGCAATCCACCGCGACGCGCGAGCTGACGTCGGCCTTTTTGATAATCATCCGGAACAATTAGAGCGTAACTTCCCGCCTCCGCCTTTTGGCATTTTCCAAAGCCTTCTCCCGCCGCGCCCAGGTGATCACCCCGCGCGGCAGTGGTATCTTGTAAGGCTCCGGCTTTGCGCGCGGCGTGCGAGGTTTGCGCGGCCGGGGCGGACGCGGCTGTGTCACCGTCCATGGCAGTTCGACCCCGAGCGCCCGCAACAAAGGTCGCAGCACCCGTCGTGACTGAGGATATTCCGCCAGCATCGCCGCCATCTCTGGCTCTTGCAGCAGATGCTGCACTTGGCCGCCAAAGCACACCGCATCATGCTTGCCCGAAGGCAGCAACCAGCCGAACCGACGTGGCATCACAACCGCTGGCTTTCGCGGAGCCTGAGTCCGAGGGGTCACGACAGTGCGCGGCGTCCCGTGACGCAGCGTGCCCGCGCGATACCGCGCTAGCATCCGCTTGATCTTGAGGAATATCTTGCCGCACCGCGTGTAGAGCACCACCCCAACCGGCGGGTCCAACCGCCACATCGCCAAAGCCGTGCGCAGCCCAAGCAGGATCAACCGAAGGTTTTCGGTGATCCGGTCGGTTACGAAGGGTGGGGGCTCCAGGTGCATCGAACAGCTTAAACGACAACACCGACATGGCTTTCAACCGAAATCGCACCGACTACGTATTTCCACGTAGGGTGCCAATTCCGCAGGAATTGCACCAAGGGGTTGGCGCGACGGTGCAATTCCTGCGGAATTGGCACCCTACGAAGCTCCGAACCTGATGCCACCAAAAACAAAACCGGCCCTCGCAAGCGAGAACCGGTCTGTTCATCCCATCGAACGAAAAGCGAAGATTACTCGTCGCCCTCGTCATTCGCCGCTTCCGGCTTCGGGCCGCTGTCCAGGCCCTTGGCGGAGACATCGCGATCCACCAGCTCGATCACCGCCATGTCGGCCGCGTCACCATACCG
>CAITEF010000457.1 GCA_903891315.1 uncultured Rhodospirillales bacterium
CGATGGTGGCCGCGTTGTGCTGCACGCGACGACGCGTGACGGGCAGAAGCTTGCGAATGCAGTCGTCACCGGCACTGCCATGCGTCCGCTCGGACCCAGGATGACAACACCGCTGGCGTTCGATGCGGAGGCGGGGGCGAATTTCCGCTCTGAGACCGCGCTGCCGCAGCCGGGGCAATGGGATGTGCAGGTGCAGATCGCATCCGGCGGCGAGCAATTCGTCGCCACAAGGCGGGTGATGGTGAAGTGAACGCCATCGCCGGTCGGCCTGTTGTGGCCGAGACAGCGGCGACGTCGCTGTGCCGCCATTGCGGTCTTCCCGCGCCGGAGGGACAGGCATTCTGCTGCCACGGTTGTGCGGCCGCGTTCGAGACCATCCAGGCGATGGGGTTGGGGCAATATTACCTCAGCCGTGAACTCGATCCGTCGGTGCGCGCGCCGCGCCCGGATGTGGAGGAGCGTCTTGATCTCGCAGCCTATGTCCATGTCCGCCCAGACGGCGCGCAGGATCTCGAACTGACCATCGACGGCGTGCAATGCGGTGCTTGCGTGTGGTTGATCGAGCAGGTGTTGGGCCGCGAGGCCTCCGTGATCACCGGCCGCGTCAACCTCACATCGGGCCGCCTGCGCTTGGTCTGGCGCGGTGATCTCGCCGAGGGCGCGCGACTGGTGGCCGAAGTTGAGCGGCTCGGCTATCGCCTCGTCCCCTACCGCCCGGCCGAGGCGCAGGCGGAGATTGATCGCACCGAGAAGGCGCTGATTCGAGCACTCGCGGTGGCCGGGTTCGCGGCTGGCAATGTCATGCTGATGTCGATTGGCATCTGGGCCGGTCTCGACCAGGGCATGGGGCCTGCGACGCGCTCGCTGATGCACTGGGTCTCCGCCCTGATCGCGCTGCCCGCTGTCGCCTATGCCGGGCGGCCGTTCTTCAACAGCGCGTGGAATGTGCTGCGGCATGGCCGGACCAATATGGACGTGCCGATCTCGATTGGTGTATTGCTGGTCAGCGGCATGAGCCTTGTCGAGACGATGCGCGGCGGCGAGCACACGTATTTCGACTCTGCCGTCTCGTTGCTGTTCTTCCTGCTGATCGGACGCTTGCTCGACCACCGCGCCCGCGGCCAGGCCCGCGCCACCGCCGAACGGCTGCTGGCGCTGCGCGGGGCGGACGTGTCGGTGCGTCTGCCGGACGGCACCATTGAGCGGCGCGCGCCGGAGCGTGTTCTCCCCGGCACCGAGATCGTCGTCAGCATGGGCGAGCGGATCGGGGTGGATGGCGTGGTGGCCGAGGGTGAGACCACGCTGGATACCGCCATCGTCACCGGGGAGAGTCTGCCCGAGTTGGCGTTGATCGGCACGCAGGTGTTTGCCGGAATGGTCAATCTCGGTGCTCCCATCGTGGTGCGCGCGACGGCGGTGGGCAGTGACACGCTGCTGGCTGAGATGGCACGGCTGATCGATTCCGCCGAGAGCCGCCGTGGCCGGTTCGTGGTGATCGCCGACCGGGTGGCCAAGCGCTATGCGCCAGTGGTGCATATCACCGCACTGGCCACCTTCCTGGCTTGGCATTTCGGCTTCGGGATGGCGACGGGTGACGCGCTGCTGATCGCCTGCTCGGTGCTGATCGTCACCTGCCCTTGCGCGCTGGCGCTCGCCGTGCCGACCGCGCAGGTGATCGCCAGCTCCACGCTGATGCAACGCGGCACGTTGCTGAAATCACCGACCGCGTTGGAGCGTCTGGCCAAGGTGGATGCCGTGGTGTTCGATAAGACCGGCACGCTGACCTTGCCGGAACTCGCTTTGCAAGGCTTGCACGACCCGGCTTCACTCAGCCTCGCCGCCAGCATCGCCAGCCACAGCCGCCACCCCCTCGCCCGTGCGCTGTGCGCGTCTGCCGGACCGGTGGTGGCCGCGAGTGGCGTGGTGGAGCATCCCGGCCAGGGTCTCAGCTTTGACGGTATCCGGCTCGGCAGTGAGGCGTTTTGCGGGATTTCCGCGCAAGATGACGGCCTGCCCGGCCTGTGGCTCGCCCGTCGGGACGCGGCACCCGTGCGCTTCGCCTTCAACGAGGCCCTGCGCGCCGATGCCGCCGTGACGGTGGCAGAACTCCAAAAGATGGGGATGCGCGTCATCCTCGCCTCGGGGGATCGTGAGGCTCCGGTGCGCCGGACCGCTGAATCGCTCGGCATCACCGAATGGCACGCGCAATGCCGCCCGGAGGCGAAAATGGCGCTGGTCGAGCATCTGCGCGACCAGGGTCAGCACGTGATGATGGTGGGCGACGGGCTGAATGACGGGCCGTGTCTGGCCGCCGCCGATGTGTCGATGTCGCCGTCCAACGCCGCCGATATCAGCCAGAACGTGGCCGATCTGGTGTTCCAGGGCCGTCATCTCGCCCCGGTTGCCGTGGCGTTGCGCGTGGCAAAACGTGCCGAGCGGATCATGCGGGAGAATCTGGGGCTCGCTTTGGCCTATAATCTTCTGGTCGTGCCGGTGGCGATGCTGGGCTTCGTCACCCCGTGGCTGGCGGCGGCGGCGATGAGTTCGTCCTCACTGCTGGTGATGGCAAACAGCCTCAGACTGCGCCGGGAGGGCAGAGCATGACGGTAATCTTGTGGCTGATCGGGGCGAGCCTGATCGTGGCCTTGGGCGGGTTGGTGGTGTTTTTCTGGTCGGTGAAATCCGGCCAGTATGACGACCTTAAGGGTGCCTCGCTGCGGATTTTGTATGATGAGGATGTGCCCGTGCCGGTGAATCGCCGGGTGCCGGATTGACCCTCACCCGTTGCGCGCACTCTGCCGACTGATCTCGCCGACCGCATCGAGCGCTTTCTCAAGCAACGCCAACAGGCTTTTGCGCTCGGCGGGGTCGAGCCCCTGCAGCATGCGGTCCTGCACGTCGCGCACGAAGGGGGTGACAGTGCGAAACAGCTCTTCTCCCGCCTTCTCGATATAAAGCCGCCGAGCCCGCCGATCCGCGCGATCCACCTCCCGGCGGACGAGCCCTTTGCTCTCCAGCCGGTCGATCACGCCGCCAGTGGTGGCGCGGTCGAAGGCAATCGCGGTGGCGAGCGTGGCTTGATCCAGCCCTGGACGCTCGGAGATCACCGAAAGCGCGGCATATTGCACCGGCGTGATGTCGTGGCCGCGACGAGCCATCTCGCCATCGAAAATCGCCTGTGAGGCCTGATGCATACGTCGAAGCAGATGACCCGGCATCATGTGCATCTCGGCCACTGCGAGAACTTGGTCGGATTCAGGCAATTCCACACTCGGCAAGCTGTTCACGATTTTCTCCCCCGCACCGGATGCACTTGTGGCATCGCTTGGCGTGCAAACCCTTGTGATATAATAAGTATGCTGTTGACAAGCATGCAACGGTTCATGTTTGATCTGGATCAATGACAAGACAGATTCAGACTGTCGCTCCACGGGAGGCCTCGATGTCCACACAGCTCGGAACGCTGGAAGAATTGCCGCTCGCATACCGCCAAGCGATGGAAGCCGCCTCGGTGGGGCCGCTTTGGCCACAAATGCGCAACGCGCTGCCGCATGGTGCGCCGAAACCGGTCACCCGCACGCATCTTTGGGCCTACCAGGACATTCGTCCTTTGGTGATTCAGGCTGGCGAGCTGACGCCGGTGGAGAAAGCCGAGCGCCGCGTGCTGTTCTTGATCGATCCCGGCCGCGGCCTCAGCGCGATGCAGGCGACGTCCACCATCTATGCCGGTCTGCAACTGCTCAACCCGGGAGAGACCGCGCCGGCGCACAAACACACGCCGTCGGCGGCGCGGATCGTGGTGGAGGGTGAAGGCGCCTACACTGTCGTCGACGGCGAGAAATTGCCGATGCTGGCGGGCGATCTGATCCTGACGCCGACCGGCTGCTGGCATGATCACGGCCATTCCGGCACCGCGCCGGTGATCTGGCTCGATGCGCTTGATCTGCCGTTGTTCATGTATCTCGAAGGCTCCTACGCGGTTGAAGCCAAGCTGCAGGCCCCGCGCAACCGGCCTGATCCGTCTGAGGTTGAATACGCCACAGCCGGTCTCGCCCCACCGCGCCGCCGTGACGCGAAGCCGCCGTCATCCTTTCCGCAGATGCGCTACCCCTGGGCGCGCACCGAGGCGGCGTTGCGCCGGATGGCACCGCATTACGAGGGTCAGGCGGTCGAACTCGACTACATCAATCCGGAGACCGGCGAGCATTGCATGCATGTCCTGGGCTTCACCGCGATGATGCTGCGCCCCGGTGAGGTGCTGCGCCCGGTGCTGCGGTCATCCTCCGCACTGTTCCATGTCGTCTCCGGCAGCGGGACGAGCCTGGTCAACGGCGTGCGGCATGACTGGACGAGCAAGGACAGTTTCTCCGCCCCAGTGTTCGCTGAGATCGAGCATCGCAACGAGGGTTCAGAGCCTGCCTTCCTAATCAGGGTGCATGATCAGCCGTTGCAGGAAAAGTTGGGGTATTACGAGGAACGTGCGCGCTGATTGCGGCTCAGTGCTTGGTCTCATGAAATGCGACGCCCATCTCGGCGGCAACCGTCATGAACCGGCGATCGCGGGACCAGATTTGCACCTTGCCGATGCGGGCGGACGCGAGGAGGTGGCAATCGATGAAGCCAATACCACGCCCAAAAAGACGCCGTATTTCAATCATCTCAAGCACTTCTCGATGAGACGCATGCGCGACGACAGGCAGCTTCAAGACGTCAGCAAAAAAGGCTGTCCTGGACGGGAATTGCCCCATCGCCAATTCACCGACGACCATCGGATGGATCAAAACGTTGTTGTTGCGCAACTGCTCCTGCAATGCTGGATCGGTATGGCGCAGATGGTCCACCCAAACCGACGTATCGACCAGCAGCATCAATCCTCCGGAATGTCGAAATCGCGACGCCGCGGCGGAAGTTCGAGATCGGGTGCTGAGCCACCAAGCGCAATCAAACGCTCGATTGCCTCTCTGCGCACCATACGGACCAGCGCCTCGCGCAACAGTTCGGATTTGTCCGTAATCCCTGTGTATTTCATCGCGTCCTGCACCAACGCATCGTCCAACGTCACTGTGGTCCTCACGACCGCCCCGCATCAAAATCTGCATCACACGATGCAGATTTTGATGCAAAACGCAAGAATTCCCAGCCGCGCTGCGACCTGCGTATGATCGGTTCCACAGGTATACAGCGCGCAACGGGGCGTGCATTATAGTGCAAAACACCTATGCCGGGGAGGAACAGAAATGCGTCGTTTGTTGCTAGCTGCCACGATGGTTGCCGGGTTCGCGTTGGGCGCTCAGGCCGCCGATGCGCCGATCAAGATCGGCTTCATCTCCACCTTCTCCGGCCCCGGCGGCGTGCTCGGCCAGGAGTTGCTCGATGGCTGGAATCTGGGATTGGCGGCCACCGGCGGCAAGTTGGGCGGGCGCGATGTTGAGGTGATCCAGGCCGATGATCAGGCCAAGCCGGATGTTGGCCGTCAGCTCGCCGACAAGATGGTCGAGAGCGATAAGGTGCAGCTGATCACCGGGGTGAATTTCTCCAATGTTATGCTCGCCATCGCCAAGCCGGTGCTGGATGCGGGCGTGTTTCTGATCTCACCCAATGCGGGCCAGTCACAGCAGGCGGGCAAGGCGTGCCATCCGCATTATTTCAACACCTCGTTCCAGAACGACGTGCCGGCTGAGACCATCGGCATCTACATGACGCAGAAGGGCATCAAGCGCGTCTATGTGCTGGCCCCGAACTATCCGGCCGGCAAGGATTCGATTGCGGGCTTCAAGCTGGGCTTCAAGGGCGAGGTGGTGGGCGAGGTCTATACTGGCTTCACCCAGCTCGATTACGCCGCTGAAATTGCCCAGATCCGTGACGCCAAGCCGGATGCGGTGTATTTCTTTTATCCGGGCGGACTTGGGATCAACTTCGTCAAGCAATACGCCCAGGCTGGCCTGAAGACCTCGATCCCGCTGTTTGGCCCGTCCTTCTCGTTCGACCAGACCGTACTGCCCGCGATGGGTGATGCCGCACTCGGGGCCTATGCCTCGGCGTTCTGGAACGAGCATTATGACAACGCGGCGAGCAAGAAATTCACCGCCGATTTCGAGGCGAAATATCATCGCCTGCCCGCGCCTTATGCCGCGCAGGCCTATGACACGGTGCTGCTGCTGGACGCCGCTTTGAAGAGCATCGGTGGCAAGATCGAGGACAAGCCGGCGTTCCAGAAGGCGCTGGAGACCGCGAAGTTCAACACGGTGCGCGGCAAGTTCCGCTTCAACACCAACCACTATCCGATCCAGGATTACTACCTGACCGAGGCGGTGAAGGACGACAAGGGCCGGGTGGTGATGAACCTCAAGGAACTGATCGCGGCCGATTTGCCTGACCCGTATGTGGGTGAGTGCAAGATGCCTGCGGCGAATTGATCGCCACATCCAACCGTCATCCTGAGGAGCGA
>CAITEF010000458.1 GCA_903891315.1 uncultured Rhodospirillales bacterium
GCACCACCAGCAGGAAAAACACGAAGATCGCCGCACTCTGCAACTGCACCGGCAGGATCAGCACAGAAAGCTCCTGCACCAGCCCGATCAGCATCCCGCCCCAAAAGGCGCCCAGAATGCTGCCCATGCCGCCGAGCACCACGCCCGCATACATCACGATGACGAACTGCACACCGATATAGGGCTGGAAGCTGTTGTAACTCGCCACCAACCCGCCCGCGATGCCGGTCACCGCCGCACCGATCCCGAACGCCAGACGATGCGCCCTGTCGACATCGATCCCCATATAGATTGCGGCCTCCGCATTGTCGGACGCCGCCTTTAGCGCCTTGCCGGTGCGCGAGCGGTTGATGAACCGGAACAGCAGGGCCGCGATGATGATCGAGACAATGAAGGCGACGCTGCGCGCCTGGTTGATGAACACCACCACATCCTCGCCGATCACGTCGAGCTCCCAGGCATGCGAGGAGAGCGGCGTGCGCACCGATTGCGGCGTCGAGCCGAACAGCATCAGCCCGCCATTCTGCAACACCAGCGACAGCCCCAGCGTCAGAATCAACTGGCCGTAATGCCCAGCCCCATCAATGCCAGCGACGCGAATGCCGGTCAGTCGGGCCAGCAGGAATCGGTGCACCAGATAGCCGATACCAAACAGAACCGGCCCGGCCAGCACCGCCGTCAGGAACGGGCTCAGCGAGCTGCCAATCAATAACGACCCGCCCGCAGCCCCCAGCATGTAGAGCGAGGCATACATGCCCAGCATCAGGAATTCGCCTTGGGCGAAATTGACCACCTGCATCACGCCGAAGATCACGCCGACGCCGACCGACATCAGCCCATACAGCGCACCGACCAGAAGTCCGGCCACAAGTGCCTGCAAAACGCTCTCAAGCAGACCGTAATATTCCATGCTCATGCGCCCTCAACCGGCCATAGGTCGAAAGCGCGGAAGCGTGATGCTGTCGTTGATCTTGTCGAACAGAATTTCCACCGCCTGCCCGATGCGCAGTTCCTCTGGCGTCGCCTGCACAAGATTGGCGGTCAGGCGCGGGCCTTCTTCCAGTTCGACCTGGATGACGTTGTATGGAATCTCGTCACGAAACGACGGGAACCATGCCTTGTGCACCACGGTGAAACTGGAAATCCGACCGCGCCCACTGGCCTTGCGCCATGCCAGCTTGGCACCGAAACAGAACGGGCAGACCGGGCCGGGCGGCAGATGCGGCTTGTCGCACTCCTCACAGGTCGGCAGTCGCAACTCGCCCGCACGGCACGCCTCCCAGAACGGTTCATTGTCCGGGCTCAGACGGGGCAGTGGCTTGGCGAGGGACATGGCGTTCAATTCCGCATCAGGATGGAATCACCCCAGCACGTGCCCCATTGCAGCACCGAGGCTCCTGGAATCTGGGTCGGCCCGGCGGTGCCACGCAGCTGGCGGGTGATCTCGGCAATCGAGTTCCAACCGCCGACATGCGCCTCCGACAGCAGCCCGCCCGACGTGTTCACCGGCAACGCGCCACCCGGCCCGATCCGCCCGCCCTGGACGAAATCCTTCGCCTCACCGGGGCCGCAAAACCCAAAACGTTCAAGCGCGAACAACACCAGCGGCGAGAACGCGTCATAGGTGTAAAACCCCTGCACGGCGGTGCGGTCGATGTCGCGATAGATCGCCAGATCCTTCGCATCGGGGGCGATCTGCATGCCGGATTGCTGATTGATCCCCAACCCGCGCGGCGCGAAAATGAACTCCTCGCGCCCGGCGCGAATGCCCTGCATGCCTGAGATATAAACCGGCTTCTGCTTCAGATCGCGCGCCCGCTCGGCCGATGTCACCAGGGCCACCACCGCACCATCCGTCATCAGGCAGCAATCGAACAGATGCAGCGGATCAACCACCATGCGCGAGGCCTGATGATCCTCCAGCGTCAGCGGCGTCTGCATCACCGCGCCCGGATTGCGACAGGCATGGGCGCGGATGGAGATCGGAACTGCGGCCAGTTCGGCGCTCGTCGCACCATAAAGATGCATGTAGCGCTGCATCCCCATCGCCGCCCCACCAACCGGCGCGGTCAGGCCGTAATGCGGCGACTCGCCATGCGTGCCGCCTTCTTCACGCGTGCCCTCGGCGTCATGGTCGCCACCGAGAATCTGTCGCTCGCGGGTGAAACTCACCGCCGAAATGCAGGCCACCACATCGGCCAGCCCGGCCGAGACCGCAATCGCCGCCTGTTGCAGACAGTGGGTGACGAAGCGGCCATGCAGCCAGCTCTGGTTCACATAGCGGATATCAAGCCCGAACGCCTCGGCCACGCGGTCGTAATCCGGCCCGAGCGGGAAGCCCATATGGATCGACAACCCGTCAACATCGCGGCGCTCCAGCCCGGCATCTTCAAGGGCCGCCCGCATCGCCATGGCACCGAGCGCCAACTGGCTTTCCGGCATTTTCCGCCCGAACCGGCTGGAGCCGATCCCGACGATCGCCGCGGTGTCTTTGAAGGAATGCATCAGCCAGCAAACCGTGGTTCAGGCAGACCTGCCACACCGACATCAAGCGCGAAAACCCCGCCCGCCTGAGGCTCGGCCGCCAGCAATTCCTCGCTGTTGTGATAGCGCATCGAGGTGACGAACAACGTGCGCAAATCTGGCCCGCCGAACATCACGCTGGTCAGCCGCGTCACCGGCACCTTCACCACGCGGTCGATCCGGCCATCCGGCAGGAAGCGGACAATCTGGCCCGCGCCAACTTCGGCCACCCACAACCCGCCTTCGGCATCGACGGTGCAGCCATCCGTGCCGCCAACACGCCCGTCGAAATCGGCGAAGACGCGGCGATTGGCCACCGTGCCCGCCTCGATGTCGTAGTCATAGGCAAACACCACGCCAGGGCGGGAATCGCAGTGATACAGCGTGCGATTGTCCGGGCTCCAGGCAATGCCGTTCGACAGGCAAATGTCGCCCGCCACGCGATGGACGGACAGATCGGCATCGACGCGATACAGCCCACCGATGCGGTCGTTCATCTCCTTGTGCATCGTGCCCGCGAAGAACCGCCCGCGCCGATCACAGGCGCCATCATTGAAGCGCTCAACGCCGAAATCGATCGGGCAAGGCACATCGCGATGCGTGCCGGTTGTCGGGTCAAACAGGATGACGCCCCGACGCAACGCGATGATCAGCGTGCCATCGGACCTTACCGCGAGACAGCCGGGACGGTCTGGGACGGCATATTCCTCCACCGGCCCCACGCCCGGATCGGCATGGAAGATCTTCCGCCCGTTGACATCGACCCACCACAATCGAGCGGTGGCGACATCCCAAACCGGACCTTCACCAAGATCATTTTTGCAATCGATCACGCAACGCGCCTGGACGTTCATCATCTTCTCCGATGAGATCGCAGCTCTTGCCGCCAGGCACAGCAAATGCTGCGCTGCAACAAGTAACTCTGCAATGCATCTCCTCCGCGGGCTGTTGATTTCCAGCCTTTTGCGAGGATGCTATGCGCGCTTCCTGCCACCCCGCAACAGGGATTAGTGATTTATTTTATGGTATGACTTTTTTGCATGCTCAGAAGACGGCATGGCATGGTTAGCATGCGATCGGTTCGATTGCGGGCAGTCTCACCGCGCCTTAAGGTCGGCTGGAACGAAGAGAAATAAAGAAACGCGCGGGTGAACCGCGCGGAAAGGGACGAAGCGTGCAGGCCTTCAAAAAGCTTCGCGTGTTGGAAATTGCGGAAGGCATCGCCGGACCAGTGGCGGGGCTGCAATTCGCTGATCTTGGTACAGAGGTCATCAAGATCGAACCCCCCGACGGCGACCGCGCCCGCGAATGGGGCCCGCCGATGTTGGGCGACGACGCGGCGATTTTCGTCCATCTCAATCGCGGCAAACGCAGCGTGATGCTCGACTGCGCCGCGCCTCAGGGCCGCGCGCGACTCGATACACTGCTCGCCACCGCCGATGTCGCGATCCTGCACATGGACCCGGATGACCGCGCCGCCCTCGGCCTGGACTGGAGCGAGGTTCTCGCCCGCCATCCCAGGCTGGTTGCCTGCGAGATCGATTATTTCGGACCGGCCGGGTCGTTCTCAACCCTTGCCGGGTCGGAAATGACCGTCCAGGCGCTCTCCGGCTATACCCGCTATCTTGGCACGCCGCGCGGGCCGAAGATGCGGGTCGGCATGGAGATCGCCAGCATGGCGGCGGGGTTCCACGCCTTCCAGGCCTGCGCCGCCGCCCTGATCCATCTGGGCCAATCCGGAGCCGGACAACTCGTCCGCGTCTCGGCGCTGAAAGCGTTGCTTTCCCTGAAATCGATCCTGTTCAACGCGCAGGACCGCTCGGAGAAATGGAACGGCTTCCACATGAACGGGCCTTGGTGGCCACAGGATATGGGTCTGCCGACGCTGGACGGTCAGATCACCATGGATTTCCGCGACCGCCGTGATGCCTGGGAGAAATTCGTCCGCACTATCGGGTTGGAGCACCTGCTGGACGACCCGGATTACCAGGATTGGCGCAACACCTTCTCCATCGGCGACAATTGGCCGAAATTCGACGGCCCCTACAAGGAATGGAGTCGGACGCAAACCACCGAGGCCGCCTCGGCGGCGATCAACAGCCTCGACGGAATCTCGGTCAAATTCCAGGATTACGCCGAGTTGCTGGCGCATCCGCAGGTGCGTGAGCTTGATCCGCTGGTGGCAGTGGACGACCCACGCGCACCGCAGCAACTCGGCACCCCGTTCCACTTCGCAGGCGAGCCCAATTTCGCCGCCTCCACCCCCGCCCCCAGGCTGGGCCAGGACAATGAAGCTTTGCTGGGAGCACGCGCATGAGCGGCCCGCTTTCCGGCATGCGCGTGTTGGATGCCAGCATGGGGGCCGTCGGCCCTTGGGCTGGCGCGTTGCTCGGCGGGCTCGGTGCCGAGGTGATCAAGCTGGAACCGCCGCGCAACGGCGATTTCATCCGCCAGATCATGCCGAGCAAGGGCGGGCTTTCCACCACCTATCAGGCGATGAACGTCAACAAGCGCGGCATCGTGCTCGACCTGAAAATCGACGCCGAGCGCGAGGAAGTCTATCGCCTCGCCCGCGACGCCGACATCTTCATTGAGAATTTCCGCCCCGGTGTGGCCGACCGCATCGGCGTTGGCTACGAGACGCTGTCGCGCGACAACCCCAAACTGATCTACGCCTCCGCCTGCGGCTTCGGCTTCACCGGGCCGATGGTCGGCATCGGTGCCACCGACCCGCATCTGCAGGCCTTCACCGGCGTTGCCAGCCTGAATGGCGAACAGGGCGCACCCCGCCAGCGTTGGCGTTGGTATGGGCATATGGACTGCACAACCGCGGTGGTGATCGTCCAGGCCGTGCTCGCGGCCTTGCTGGAACGGCAGGCAACCGGGCTCGGGCGGCATCTCAAGATCACCATGACCGAGGCGGTGATGGCGCTGCAGCGCGTGCGGCTGTCGGAATTCCTCGCCGGTGGCAAACCCGAGCCGATGGGCAGTGCAACAACCTATCTGGTGCCGGATCAGGCCTTCGAGGCGGCGGATCAGGCGATTGCGGTCTCGGTGACCAGCCGCAAACAATGGCGCGGCTTCTGTGCGGCGATTGAGCGGCCTGACCTCATTGATGACGCGCGCTATGCCAGCAACCCGCTGCGCGTGACCAATCGCGACACGCTGATCCCGCTGCTCGA
>CAITEF010000459.1 GCA_903891315.1 uncultured Rhodospirillales bacterium
CAGCCAGCCGATTGTGGTCTTTGCGCATGTGCCGCTTTGGACGGTCAGCGCCGAATGGGGCTGGGGCACCGATGACGGCGCGCAGGCGCTGGAACTGCTCAAGCGCTTCGGCTCGGTGACGGTGCTCAATGGGCATATCCATCAGGTGATGCAGAAGGTCGAAGGCAGTCTGGCCTTCCACACCGCCCGCTCGACCGCCTTCCCGCAGCCGGCACCCGGCAGTGCGCCGTCGCCGGGTCCGATGAAGGAGGTTCCGGCCGACAAGCTGCGCACCATGCTGGGCGTCGCCCGGGTCACCCAGGTCAACACCGGCACCGCGCTCGCCATCATCGACACGCCGCTCGCAGGCTAAAGGACATAGACCATGGCTATGTTTCGTCGTGCTGCCATTGGCGGCCTGTTTCTGCTCGCCCTGTCGCGTCCCGGCTTTGCCGGGGATGCGGCGGTGACGATCGATAATTTCACCTTCACCCCGGCTGAGATCACCGTCGAGGCCGGGACCAAGGTGACCTGGACCAACCATGACGACATTCCGCACACCGTCACCGACGCGGTGAACCCGAAGACGATCAAATCGGCACCACTGGACAGCGATGAGAAATATTCACGCGTCTTCGACAAGCCCGGTCGCTACGAGTATTTCTGCTCGCTGCATCCGCATATGCGGGGCACGGTGATCGTGAAATGATCCATGAGGCCTGATGGTGATCCTCAGCCGCGCCACGCCGCCGATCGACCGTGCCAGGTTCGAGGCCGAGATCCTGCCGCATCTGGATTCAGCCTCGAACTTTGCCCGCTGGATGGTGCGCGATCCTGGATTGTCGGAGGACGTCGTGCAGGAGGCGATGTTGCGAGCATTGACCTATTTCGCTGGGTTCCGGGGCGGCGATGGGCGGGCTTGGTTGTTGCAGATCGTCCGCAACACCGCCAATTCGATGCTCGCCCAGCGCCAATCCCAGCCTCAGGCGGCCTCTGATGAGGCGGCGGCGATGAATGTGGCCGATCCGGCACACAATCCGGAAGAGGCGGCATCGGCCATGCAAGGTGCAGCCCTTCTTGCCCGCGCCTTGGCGGCGCTGCCGGATGAATTGCGGGAATGTTTGGTGCTGCGGGAGTTGGAAGAGCTGTCCTACAAACAAATTTCCGAGGTGGTGGGGGTGCCGATGGGCACGGTGATGTCGCGTCTGTGGCGGGCTCGTCAGGCCCTGCTCGGGGCTGATGCAGGGGGAGCGGCGCATGCAAGCTGATCCTTGCGAAGAATTCCACCTGCTGATCCAGGCCGATCTTGATGGCGAGCTCACCGCCAACGAAGCGGCTGAAGTCGCCGTCCATGTCGCGGGTTGCCCCGCTTGTGCCAAGATTCAGGCTGATCTGCTGGGATTGCGTCTTCGCCTGCGCGCGGAGTTGCCACGGGCGGCGGCCGGGGCTGCGACGCGGGCGGCGGTGGCGAAACGTCTGGCCGCGATGCCCGCCCGCCCGCGCACCGGGGCGCGACGTTCAAGCTGGGCGTCGTTCGCCGGAGGAATAGCACTCGCTGCCTCCATCTTGTTGCTGGTGCCGATGGTGGATCTGGACGGCACCGGGCGCGAATTGGTTGCAGCCCATGTTCAGGCGTTGCAATCCGGCAATCCGGTGGCGGTTGAATCGTCTGATCGCCACACCGTCAAACCCTGGTTTGATGGCAAAATTCGCTTCTCCCCTGCCGTGAAAGACCTCACCCAAGACGGTTTTCCGCTGATCGGCGGACGCACCGAGGTGATCGGCGGACAGACGGTCGCGGTCATGGTCTATCGCAGGCGCGGGCATCTGATCGACGTTTTCGCCTGGCCATCCGGCACGTTGGAGACTTGGCGCGCGGCGCTGGGTCTGGACGGGACCGGCACGCGCGACGGATTTGCGACTGCCACCTGGGTTTCAGACGGCATCACCTACCACGCCGTGTCGAGCACGGACGGTGCCGAAATGGTGCATTTCTTGGGACATTGGTGGGAGCCTTGAGGACACCGTCATCCGCGAAGCGTCAGGGTGATGGTTGGGCGGACAAGATGCTGAGAAAAACCACACATACCATCGATATGGCCGCGACAGCGGGAACTGTATAGGCTCTGGGCCGTCGCGTCAGTCGGGGGCCGTCATGACCAAGAATAACGCCATCCGCGCCGCTTTGTCGGTGCTTGCCGTGTTTGTTTACGGTTGGATCAACGCGCTGATCAATCCGGTCGCCACCATCGTCTCCGGCGAGGCCGCCGGTCAGCAAATGGCCAATTCCGATGCGGCTTATGCGCAATCTTTCTACGCGATGCGCTTCGTCGGCGGCCTCGGCGTGCCGCTGGTGGTGTTGCTCGGCGTGTTGCTGGCGATCTGGTGGGGGCCGTTGCGGGCGGCCTCGGCCAATCGGCGGCAGCGGCGGTTGATGGTGTTTGCCTTGGCGCTGATTATGCCGGCTCCGGCCTTCGCGTATTACGACAAGGTCGATGTCAGCGAGGCTTATTTCATTCTGCCCAATGAATCGGCGTTCTTCATCCCAGATGTCGGCGCCAACAAGGACACCCAGGCGAAGTTTGGCTCGACCGAGTATCTGGAGGCCAACAAGGTCGCCGCCAAGCGGTTCGTCATTCCGCATGCGAAGTTCAGCGGCTCCGGCTATTGGCAGGATTTCTACGTGCCGACCGGCCGCCTGATCATCGTCGACCGCACGCCGTATAACCGCGAATGGACGGCCACCAACAATCGCGGTTCTTCCAATCGCAATGAGAGTTTTCCCTGCCAGAGTCAGGAAGGCCTGAACGTGACGGTGGAGGTGGCGATTGCAACCTCGGTCACCGAGGAGGACGCCGCCAAATTTCTCTATTGGTTCGGCGTCCGCCCGCCGCAGGGCAACCGTGCCGACCCGGCGGTGATCTTCACCTCGGTGTTCTACGGTCGCGGGCTCGCCGAAGTGATGGACACGGTGGGGCGCGGCAAGGTGCAGTCGCTGGTGTGCCACGAGATCGGCGCGCGGCCGTTCGACAAGGTCAATACCGACATCAATGCGATGATGGACAGCATTCAGAAAGAGGCTGACGGCTACCTGAAGTCACGTGGGATCACGCTGGATTATATCGGTTGGGCCGGTACGTTCACCTTTGATCATGATGTGCAGAAAGCGGTCAACGATCGCTACACTGCCGAGAAAATCGCACCGATGATGCAGGTGCTCGAAACCAAAGCACTGGTTGATGCCATTCAGCGCTGGGATGGGCATTTGCCGAGCAGTGTGTCTGGCCTGTGGTTGGTGCCGAGTGATCTTTGGGCGAGCGTTCAAGGCTGGTTGAAGACCGAGGTCGTGGCAAAGAAACCCTGATCTCCACAGGCTTTAAGCTTGTCCCTTGCGGCATGGCTTGCATGCGTTAAGCTCATGATCTGTGAGGCATGACGTTTGCAGGCCTCCTGGTCGATTACCGTCGCAGCCACAGGGGGGCAGCATTACCATGAAGCGCCGTACATTCCTTGGAACTTCCGCAGCAATCGGGGCCGCGTTGGCAGCGCCCCGCCTGTCGCTTGCACAGAACACGCGCGTCCTGCGCTTCATTCCGCAGGCCAATCTCTCCTCGCTCGACGCAGTGGCGGGCACCCAATACGTGGTGCGCAACGCGGCGATGATGATCTGGGAGACGCTCTACGGCGTCGACTCGAACTTCGTGCCGCATCCGCAGATGGCCGAGGGCCACACGGTCAACGCCGATTTCACCGATTGGACGTTCAAGCTCCGTGAGGGGCTGACCTGGCATGATGGCGAGAAGGTGACCACCAAAGATGTCGCTGCCTCGCTGAACCGCTGGATGGTGCGCGACACGATGGGTCAGCGCATCAAGGCCTCGCTCGAAGCGATGGAGACGCCGGATGATCGCACCATCCGACTGAAGCTGAACAAGCCGTTCCCGAAGATGCTGTTCGCCATCGGCAAATCGAATGCGCCGGTGTGTCTGATCATGCCGGAGCGCATCGCCAAAACCGACCCATTCCAGCTGATCAAGGAATATGTCGGCTCCGGCCCGATGAAGTTCAACACGGCGGAATGGGTGCCGGGCTCGAAGGCGATCTTTGAGAAATTTGCTGCCTATAAGCCGCGCAGCGAGAAGGGCGATCTGCTCTCCGGCGGCAAGGTGATGAATTTCGACCGCATCGAATGGGTTATCATCCCCGATGCCGCGACTGCCGGTGCAGCGCTGCAGAATGGCGAGGTTGATTGGTGGGAGAACCCGATCTCCGATCTGGTGCCGCTGCTGAAGAAGAACGCGAAGCTGAACGTCGATATCGGCGATCCGCTCGGCAATATCGGCAGCCTGCGCATCAACCATCTGCACCCGCCGTTCAACAACCCACTCGCCCGCAAGGCGGTTCTGATGGCGCTCAGCCAGACCGATTACATGCAGGCCGTTGTGGGTGACGACACCAATCTGTGGAAGGTCTGCCCGAGCTACTTCACGCCGGGCACAGCACTTTACACCGAAGAGGGTGGCGAGATCCTCAAGGGCAAGCGCGACTATGAAGGTGCCAAGAAGCTGCTCAAGGAAGCGGGCTACAATGGCGAGAAGATCCGTCTGATCGTGGCGACCGACGTTGGCATCACCAAGGCCGAGGGTGACGTGACGGCGGATATGCTGGCCAAGATCGGCATGAATGTCGATTACGTCGCCACCGACTGGGGCACCACCGGCACCATCCGCGCCAAGAAGGACGCTCCTTCGGCGGGCGGCTGGAACATTTTCCACACCTGGCACGCCGGTGCGGACTGCATCAATCCGGCACCGTACACCGCACTCGACGCGGGCGGGGACAAGGCGTGGTTCGGCTGGCCGAAATCGGATGCGGTGCAGCAGGGCATCAGCGACTGGTATGCCGCACCGGACGCGGCTGCCGAGAAGAAGGCTGCTGTTGCGATCAACAAGGCGTCGTTCGAGAACGTCACCTACGGGCCGACCGGCTTCTTCCTGCAATACACATCATGGAACAAGAATGTCTCGGGTGTGGTCAAGGCACCGTTCCCGGTGTTCTGGGGTGTGAGCAAGAGCTGATGCTCGCCTACATTGCCCGCCGAGTTGTCGCCACCATCCCCGTCATGGCGGTGGTGGCGCTGCTCGTGTTCAGCCTGCTCTACATCGCCCCCGGTGATCCGGCCACGATCATTGCGGGCGATCAGGCGAGCCCGGAGGATATTGAGCGGATCCGGGTCTCGCTCGGGCTGGACCGCCCATTCCTGGTGCGGTTCGGCTCCTGGGTGTGGGACGTGTTGCAGGGTGATCTTGGCAACTCGATTTTCACCAATCTGCCGGTCACCCACATGATCGGCCAGCGCATCCAGCCGACGGTGTCGCTGATGGTGATCACGCTGGTGATCTCGCTGACCTTTGCCATTCCGCTCGGCGTGTTGGCGGCGTGGAAGCAGGGATCGTGGATCGACCGGTTCGCGATGATCGTCTCCACCGCGGGGTTCTCGGTGCCGGTGTTCGTGATGGGCTATGTGCTGGCCTATGTGTTCGCGCTCTGGCTCGATTGGCTGCTGGTGCAGGGCTACACACCGCTCTCCGAGGGGCTGATTCCGTGGTTCCGCAATCTGATCCTGCCATCTATCGCGCTCGGGCTGATCTATATGGCGCTGATTGCGCGCATCACGCGGGCGACGATGCTGGAGGTGCTGAGCCAGGATTACGTCCGCACC
>CAITEF010000460.1 GCA_903891315.1 uncultured Rhodospirillales bacterium
CAACTGTGGATAGAACGCCAGGAACATCGCCGGGATGATGGCGAAATACTTGGCCACGTCATTGGCGATGCTGAACGTGGTCAGCGCCCCACGCGTCATCAGCAACTGTTTGCCGATCTCGACGATCTCGATCAGCTTGGTCGGGTCCGAGTCGAGATCGACCATATTGCCCGCCTCACGCGCGGCCATCGTGCCGGTGTTCATCGCAACCCCAACATCGGCCTGCGCCAAGGCCGGGGCGTCGTTGGTGCCGTCACCGCACATTGCGACCAGCTTGCCTTGCGCCTGCTCGCTGCGGATCAGTGCCAGCTTGTCCTCCGGCGTCGCCTGGGCGAGGAAATCATCCACGCCCGCTTCGGCGGCAATGGCGGCGGCGGTGAGCGGGTTGTCGCCGGTGATCATCACCGTGCGGATGCCCATGCGGCGCAGCTCGGAGAAACGCTCCTTGATGCCACCCTTGATGATGTCCTTGAGGAAGATCACCCCAAGCACCCGATTGCCATCCGACACCGCCAGCGGCGTTCCACCACCGCGCGCGATGCGGTCGGCAAATGTCTGCATCTCACGCAGCGACGCCTCGCTCTGCGGCTTGCCACTGGTGGCACGGACATGGGCCAGAATGGAATCCACCGCACCCTTGCGGATGGAACGACCTTCGAGATCAACCCCGCTCATCCTGGTCTGCGCGGTGAACGGGATGAAGGTCGCCGCCAGCGAGGTCATGTCGCGCTCACGAATGCCGTGCTGCTCCTTCGCCAGCACCACGATGGAGCGTCCCTCCGGCGTCTCGTCCGACAGCGAGGAAAGCTGTGCCGCATCGGCCAATTCCTCCGCCGTCACACCGCTCACCGGCAGGAATTCCGACGCCTGACGGTTGCCCAGGGTGATCGTGCCGGTTTTGTCGAGCAGCAGCGTGTCCACGTCACCCGCCGCCTCCACCGCACGCCCGGACATCGCCAGCACGTTTAACCGCACCAGACGGTCCATACCAGCAATGCCGATGGCTGAGAGCAGCGCGCCAATCGTCGTCGGGATCAGCGTCACAAACAGCGCCACCAGCACCAGCACCGGGATGGCACCACCGGCATAGGTCGCAAAGCTCGGAAGTGTGGCCACCGCCAGGATGAAGATCAGCGTCAGCCCCGCCAGCAGGATGTTCAGCGCGATCTCATTCGGCGTCTTCTGCCGCGAAGCACCCTCAACCAGTGCGATCATCCGGTCGATGAACGTGTTGCCCTGGGCGGCAGTGATGCGGATTTTCAGCCAATCCGACGCCACTGTGGTGCCACCCGTCACCGCCGAGCGATCCCCGCCGCTCTCACGAATGACAGGTGCTGATTCCCCGGTGATCGCCGCCTCGTTGACCGAGGCAACGCCCTCGATCACTTCGCCGTCGGACGGGATAAGCTCGCCCGCCTCCACCAGAACCACATCGCCCACCTGCAACACGGTTGCCCAGAGCTGCTCCAGTCTGCCGTCTGATGTGTAGCGCCGTGCGGTGGCCTCTGTGCGAGTCTGTCGCAGAGTGGCCGCCTGCGCCTTGCCGCGTCCTTCGGCCACCGCCTCGGCGAAATTGGCGAAAATCACAGTGAACCAGAGCCAGACATTGATCTGGATGGCGAAGCCGAGCCCGGAGGCCCCGGTGATCAGGTCGCGGATCAGCAGGATGGTGGTCAGCATCGAGACCACCTCGACGACGAACATCACCGGGTTGCGCCACATCTGGCGTGGGTCAAGCTTGATCAGGGATTGCAGCACGGCCGGGCGCAGGATCGCCGGGTCGAGCAGAGACGTTGTGGTACGAGCGGACATTTTCTGGTCTGCCTTAATAGGTTGTGCCAGCTGCGAGCGCGAAATGCTCGACGATCGGGCCCAAAGCGAGTGCGGGGAAGAAAGTGAGGCCGCCGACGATCAAGATCACCCCGATCACCAGGCCGACGAACATCGGGCCGTCGGTCGGGAAGGTACCCGAGGACGGTGGCACAATCTTTTTCGCCGCCATCGAACCGGTAATCGCCAGCGCGGGAATGATGACGAAGAAGCGGCCGATCATCATGCCGATGCCCAGCGTGG
>CAITEF010000461.1 GCA_903891315.1 uncultured Rhodospirillales bacterium
CGGCCTCGCTGTCTCCGACAGCAGACGCGACGCCGCGACGCGATGATGCTGCGGTGGACTCGGCGCTGTCGGTCAAACTCGCTGAACGGCTGGACGGAATGATCGGCAGACTTCGCGCCGCGATCGACAACACGGAGGAGAGCACGGCGTGGCCCAGGTCAATGTGAAGATCAACGGCTACAGCTACACCGTCGGCTGTGAGGACGGCCAGGAAGCACATCTGTTCGCGATGGCCTCCCAGGTCGAGACCCGGATGGACAGCATCAAGTCGCTCGGTACCTCGACCAGCGAACAGCGGCTGCTGGTGCTGACGGCGTTGCTGCTGGCCGACGAGTTGCACGACACCAAGATCGAACTTGAGCAATTGCGCGTGCAGCTCTCCAAGCCCGCCCGCGCGCGGGCCGAGGCGAAGGCGGAGGCGGATGTGCAACGACGGGCTGCCAAGCTCGCCGAACAGGCGGAACAGATTGCAAACCTGCTGGAGCAGCCCTAGCTTCGGTGGGCGGGGCTGCTGGGTGCGTCAGGGCGCTTATCCCCAGGGCCAATAAGCAACTCCCGGGAGCTGGCGCTGTCATGATCCTGGTCATGGTACCCGGCACCCACCTGCTCACGCAGGCCTTGGGAGGATAACATTCCAACGGCTTCGGCGGCTCCGCACTTCTTTCGGTTCTTGATGACCCTCGCCGAACGCAAAACCCTCGCCCGCAAGACCGCCCTCGCCATTCGCGCGACTTGCGACCCGTCGGTCGGTGGGCGGCTTGCCGAACACCTCATCCTCCCTCTCGGCATCACCGTCTCGGCCTTCTGGCCGCTGCAAGGTGAGATCGACACCCGCACGCTGATCCACGCGCTGCACACACGCGGCCATCAAATCCTCCTCCCCGAAACCCCGCCACGCGGACATCCGCTGATCTTCCGCCGCTGGACACCCGGCTGCACCATGCGCACCGAACGCTTCGGCACGCTCTGCCCGGAGGGAGAAATCGGCGTGCCCGAGACGATGCTCGTGCCGTTCCTCGCCTTCGACCGCACCGGCCGCAGGCTGGGCTATGGCGGCGGCTATTACGACCGCACCTTGGCGGCCCTCCCCGGTGTGCCCGCCATCGGGGTCGGGTTTGCGGCGCTGGAGGTGGACGCGGTGCCCGCGGACGATTACGACGCGCGGCTCGACGCCATTGTCACCGAGACCGGCGTGATCCCGATTGAAAGAGATTAGATGCGCATCCTGTTTCTTGGCGACGTGATCGGCCGCGGCGGTCGTGATGCGGTCTGTGCCGCCATGCCCGGATTTCGCAAGCAACTCGGCCTCGATCTGCTGATCGTCAACGGCGAGAACGCCTCGCACGGCTTCGGCCTCGCCCCCGATATGGCCGAGGACATGTTCAAGGCCGGGGCGGATGTGATCACGCTCGGCAACCACGCCTGGGACCGCAAGGAACTGGCGCATTACATCATGGATCACCCCCGCCTGATCCGCCCGCTCAACTTCCCGCCCGGCACGCCCGGCAACGGTGCCGTCGTCGCCACCCTGCATGATGGCCGCAAGGCGCTGGTGATCAACGCAATGGCCCGCCTGTTCATGGAGCCGCTGGATTGCCCGTTCCGTGCGACAGCGGTTGAACTCGCCAAGCACAAGCTCGGCGGCAACATCGCCGCCGCCGTGATCGATTTCCACGGTGAGGCGACCAGCGAGAAGATGTCCTTCGGCCATTCGTTTGATGGCCAAGCCAGCCTGATCGTCGGCACCCACACCCATGTGCCGACGGCGGATCATCAAATTCTGCCCGGCGGCACCGCCTATCAGACCGATGCTGGGATGTGCGGCGATTTCGACAGCGTGATCGGCATGATGAAGGAGCCCGCCGCCGCGCGGTTCTGGCGCAAGATGCCGGGCGAGCGCTTGCACCCGGCGGAAGGCGAGCCGACATTGTGCGGCGTGTTTGTCGAGACCGACGATTCGACCGGCCTCGCCCGCCGCATCGAGCCGTTGCGTCAAGGCGGACGGCTTTCACAACTGATGCCCATCGTCTAAATGCCCATCAGATTCTGTTGATTCGGGAAGTCCAAATGTCCGTCGCTCTCTCCCTGCCGCGCCAACAGGCGCTCGTGTTCCTGGCCAAGACGCTGGCGCTGAGCGCCATCATTGCGATATCCGCCCATATCAAAGTGCCGTTCTGGCCGGTGCCGATGTCTTTGCAGACGATGGCCGCGATGGGCATTGGCGGATTGTTCGGTGCCGAACTCGGTGTTGCCGCCATGCTGGCCTATCTCGCCGAGGGCGCTATGGGTCTCCCGGTGTTCGCCTCGGGCATCGGTGCTGGTGTGCTGGTGGGACCCACGGCGGGCTATCTGGCCGGCATGATCGCGGCCGCCTGGCTGGTGGGCTCGGCCCGCACCCATTGGATGCGCGGTGCGGCGATCGTGGCGGGGAGTGCGGTGATCTACACGCTCGGCGCACTCTGGCTGTCGACCTTCGTGGGCCTGCCGAAGGCTTGGGCGGTCGGCGTTCTGCCGTTCCTGGTCGGTGACGCGGCCAAGGGGGCGCTGGTCTGGACACTCTGCGCGCTGCGCCGTCGCTGAGCCGGAGCGACTGCGATGGCCGGCCATAGTCATGCCAAGAACATCATGCACCGCAAAGGTGCGCAGGATGCCAAAAAGGGTCGCATCTTCGCCAAGGTGATTCGTGAAATCACCGTCTCGGCGAAGCAGGGCCTTCCCGACATGAACTCCAACCCGCGTCTGCGTGCGGCGGTGAAGTCGGCGCTGCAAATCAACATGACGCGCGACACCATCGAGCGCGCGATCAAGAAGGCGTCGGGCAACGAAGCGGGCAGCGATTACGTCGAAGTGCGCTACGAGGGCTATGGCCCCTATGGCGTCGCCGTGATCGTCGAGACCCTGACCGACAACCGCAACCGAACCGCAGGCGAAGTGCGCACCGCGTTCAACCGGGCCGGTGGAGCCTTGGGTGAGACCAACTCGGTCTCGTTCATGTTCAGCCGACTCGGTGTGATCCGCTATCCCGCCAAGACCGCCACCGAGGACGAGATGCTGGAAGCCGGCATCGAGGCGGGGGCGGACAATGTGGAGTTGACCGAGGACGGCCACGAAATCACCACCTCGATCGACAGCCTGTTCGCCGTGCGTGACGCGATGGAAGCCCGGTTCGGCACGCCGGAAAGTGCGAAATTCGATTGGCGTCCGAGCGTCACGGTGGCGCTGGATGAGGAAAAGGCGGTGGCGATTTTGAAGCTGATCGACCTGCTGGAAGACAGCGACGACGTGCAGAACGTCTACGCCAATTTCGACATCCCCGAGGATGTTCTCGCCAAGCTGTCGGCCTGAATTATGGCCCTGCTGCTCGGCATCGACCCCGGGCTGCGCTTTACCGGCTGGGGGCTGGTGGAAAGCACCGGAAACCGGCTGCGCCATGTCGGCGACGGCGTGATCGCAACCGATTCCGCCAATTCGGTGCCGGAGCGGCTGGCGTTTTTGCACCATGCGCTCACCCAGCTTATCACCGAGTTTCAGCCCGAAGAGGCCGCGGTCGAAGAGACCTATGTCAACCGCAATGGCGCGGCGACGCTCAAGCTCGGCTATGCCCGCGCGGTCGCACTTCTGGTGCCGACGCTGGCAGGGCTGACGGTGGCGGAATACGGGGCGAAGACGGTCAAGATGGCTGTGGTTGGCACCGGGGGCGCGGACAAGGATCAGGTGGAGATGATGGTGCGCCGATTGCTGCCGACCGCGTTGATCAAGCGCGCGGATGCCGCCGACGCGCTGGCGGTGGCCATCTGTCATGCGCATCACCGGGCGAGCAAGACGGCCTGGAACGCTGGCAAGGTGATGGCATGATCGCGCAATTGTCTGGCAGGGTCGTCGCGCTTGAGAATGATCGCTGCGTGCTTGACG
>CAITEF010000462.1 GCA_903891315.1 uncultured Rhodospirillales bacterium
CGATCTGGCAGAAACACCAAGGTCTTGAACGTCTGCGTCCAGGCCACGGCGCGGCGTTGCACGATGATGGCGAGGCCGAGGGCAATGGCCATCATGGGAACGGCATGCGCCACCCAATAGAACAGCGTATTGCCGAGCATCGTCCAGAACGCATCATAGGCGAGGATAACGCTGTAATTCTCCAGCCCCACAAAACGCGCCACCCCAAAGCCGCGATAACGGGTGAAGCTCAGATACAGCGCATAGCAGGCCGGGCCCAGAAACAGCCCGATGAACGAAATCAGGAACGGGGCCGCGAACAGGGCGTGCCCGAGCCCTGTCGCGCGGCGCTGTTTGCTCATTGCCGATACGGATTGCCAATGCGTGTGGTCATGCTGGTCTGCATCGCCTGCAGCGCCTGCTCACGCGTTTTGCCACCGGCGATATAGGCCTCGGTCTCCCGGCGCATGATGTCCAGCTCGGCCTGGGCCGTCGGGTCATAGGGGAACACGTTGAAATGCTCGTAGCTCTCCAGGATCGGGCGCAGAAAATCCTTGCCGAAGAAGTTCACGGGGGTGATCGCCCATTGCGCATCTGTGATCCCGGCGGGGCGGGTCATGGCGGCGCTGCGGTCGAGCATCTCGCCGCGGGCGCTGCGCAGGATTGTGGGGTTGCCGGTGCGCAGCCATTCATCGATCGAGCCCTGCGGCGTGAGGAAGATGCGGGATGCGAAGTTGAAGGCGACTTCCTTGTTGCGCGCGGTGGCGGGGATAACCATCACGCTGCCGCCGGCCTCGCTGCCATTGCGGTTGAACGCCGGCCAGGGTGCCAGGCCCCAGCGCCCGCCCTGGGTGGGGGCGAATTTCGGCAGGAAGTCGGTCATCCAATTGGACAGCAGGGTGCCGCCAATGGCGCCTTCCGCGAAGGCAGGCTGCCAGGCCGGTTCGAAATCATCGGTGTCGAAAGCGAGGCCGGAGGTGCGGAAGGTTTTGAGCCAATCCATCACGGTTGCGAAATTCGGGTCTGACAGCACGCGGAACTGCCCGTTGCGGTCGGCCACGCGGGTTTGCGGCCAGTGCGACAGCATCATGAAATACCACCAATGAATCGGCGTGCGGCCGATATTCATCATCGAGGAGGTCGGGTGCTTGTCGCGATAGCGGCGGGCTGCAGCCATGTAATCGTCAAATGTCGTGACCGCCTTGGGGTCGATTCCCGCGGCTTCGAACAGATCGCAGCGGTAGAACCAGACCTTACCCTTCATCTGCATGGGAACGGCCAGCGTGGTGCCGTTATAGCTGGAGAGCTTGCGGGCGCCATCGACGAGATCAGCGTCAAACGGTTTCATGAGCGCACCGAGATCGGCAAGCGCACCGGCCTCGGCGAATTCCGGCAGGCCGATATAATTCATCTGCACGAGGTCGGGCAGTTGGTTGCCGCTGGCCAAGGCGAGGCGAAACGCCTGGTAGATCTCGGCGTCGTTCTTGCCGGGCGAGGCGATCTCGATATCAACAGAGGCGGCTTCGGCGGGGTAGAGGCGCTGGAACGCCTCCACGCGTCCTTTGAACCGCTCAACGCCGCCCCAGGTCCAGACCGTGATCTTCTGGCGCCCTTGGGCGCTGGCGATCTTTGGCAACAGGGCGGCGCCAGCAAGGCCCAGGGCCTGACGGCGGGGCAGCGCAAACAGTGATTTCGGCGTTGTGTTGGAGCTCATGGGTTATCCCTTCTTGTTGGAGCAGGCTCAGCTGTTGCGCTTTTCCCACCCGGCGCTGAACATGTTCATGAAGTTGCGTTCGCCGTAGGGGTGGCGTTCAATCTCCGCCTCGTTGACGGTGACGCCGTGGCCAGGGGCGTCGCTTGCCGTGAGATGGCCGTCCTTGATCGTGGGAATATTGCCGAACACATCCTGCGCCCAGGCGACGTGGAAACTGTCGAAGCATTCCTGGATGAAGGCGTTTGACGTTGCGATATCGAAATGCACGCACACCGCCGTGCCCAGCGGCGAGGCCGCCTGGTGCGGGGCCACCATCGCGCCATGCGCATCAGCGATGGCCGCGGCCTGACGCATGCGCGTGAGCCCGCCGAGGCGGAGATATTCCGGCAGCACCATGTCTCCGCCGCCCTGGCTGAGCAGATCAGTGAACTGGCGCGGCTGGGTGAAGCGCTCACCGCCGGCGATACGGATGGGGGAGTCGCGGCAGACCCGGGCGAAGCCAGCGATGTCGTTGGAATAGACGGGGTCCTCGATCCAAAGCGGGCGAAACGGCACGAGATCCTGGATCAGGGACAGCGCCTCCACGGCCGTCAGGCGATCATGGAATTCCAGGATCATATCGACATCGTCAGGCAAGGCTGCGCGCACGGCTTCCACCAAGGCGAGGGCCTTGCGGCGTTCGCTCCGGTCGAGCGTGCGGTAATTATGGCCGAGCGGGTCGAATTTCAGAGCGCTATAGCCTTTTGCGGCCACCGCGCGGGTGCGCTCGGCAAAGGCATTGGGGTCGCGTTCGGCCTGATACCAGCCATTGGCGTAGGTGCGGATGCGCGGCTGCGCCATGCCGCCGAGCAGGCGGTAGAGCGGCAGACCGGTCTCCTTGCCGATAATGTCCCAGCAGGCCGTCTCGATCCCGGCCAGTGCGGTCATGACCGCGCCGTCGGTGGGGAAATAAAGCGCCTTATAGGCATCCTGCCAGTTCTGCTGCAAAGCGCGGGGATCACGGCCGATGAACAGCCGGGCGATCTCGCCAATGGCAGCAAAGGTCGGCATCGTCGTGAGGCCCGTGGTGGCCTCCCCCCAGCCGATATGCCCCTGATCCGTGGTGACCTTGACGAGGATCCAGTTCTTCCAGGGATTGCCGAGCATAAAGGCTTGGATACGATCGATCTTCACGGCCGTGTTCCCTAAATTTTTGCGGGGTAGGCGGGGTGCATGAAGGATTCGAGGTCGCCCAGGATCGCCGTGAGATCCTCAAGCGCGTGCCGGTCCAGCACGCGCCCGCCGGTCTGGCGGATGGCGGC
>CAITEF010000463.1 GCA_903891315.1 uncultured Rhodospirillales bacterium
ATATTGATTCAACCGCGGCTCATCATGCCCTACAGTTTCGTGCCGATCTCCAACTCCGCCGCCAACGCCGCCTCCCACGCTTCCGGCGGCCGGCTTGGCCTGAACATATCCGTCCGCGCCACCGCCACGATCAGCTTCGCCTCATAAACTAGCCGCTCCCCCACACACCCGACCACGCTGAAATGCAGCGACGATCCGCCGCGCTTGATCAGGCGCACGGTGGAGGCGAGTGTGTCACGCGGTGTCAGCGCGCTGCGGTAATCGATCTCGGAGCGCACGAAGGGCGTGCCGATGTTCTGGTCGACATTCATGTCATACCAGTTCACTCCAAGCCGCTCATCGAACCAGCCATCCAGCGCTTCGACCACGAAATGCAGGAACCGCGGCGTATAGACCACGCGCGCCGCGTCGGTGTCGCCGAACATGATGCGGCGGGTGTGTACGAACGGTTCAGTAGGTTTCGACATGATAGCGCCCCTGTTCGCGCATCACAGCGCGCAGGGCGGGCCAGTCAATCCCGTATTGCCGGCCGATGGTGGCAAACGCGTCTTCCACACCCTGCTCCAGACCGCGCAGACCGCAGATATAGATGTGGGTGGAGTCCTTTCGCAGCAGCGTGGCGACAGATTCGCCCTGGGTGCGCAGCCGATCCTGCACATATTCGCGTTTCTGGCCGGGTTGGCGGCTGAAGACGAGGTGTTGTTTGAGCACGGAGTCCGGCACTTTCTGCAGCGGGCCGAAATACGGCAATTCCTCCGGCGTGCGCGCGCCGAAGAACATGTGCAGCCGCCCCTTGCCCTGGCTCGCCAAACGCCGCCGCCGCTCGGTGAAAGCGCGGAACGGCGCGGAGCCGGTGCCGGTGCAGAACAGCAGCAGATCGGTGTCCGGATCGTCGGGCATCAGGAAAGTGGCCCCGAACGGGCCGACCACCTGGACAGTGTCGCCGACGGCGAGGTCGCACATGTAGTTTGAGGCGACGCCCCGGAAGATGCTCCCATCCGGGCGCGTCTCTTCGACGCGTTTGATGGTGAGTGCCAGATTGTTGGTGTTCGGCCGCTCGCCGTCACGCGCCGAGCAGATCGAGTAGAGCCGCATCATGTGCGGGCGACCATTGGGGTCATTGCCGGGCGGGACGATGCCGATGGATTGGCCCTCCAGCACCGGGAACGCCACGGCTCCGAAATCGAGCACGATGTGGCGGACATCCGATGAGGTGCCGCGCTTGGTGACACGGAAATTCCCACTCACGCGGGCGATGGCCGGATTGGCGCGGTTGAACAGATTCACCCTGGGCTTGGAGGCAGAGGCGGGCGCGCGGGCTGAACCGCCAGCACCTTGATGGGCGGCAGAGATCAGGGCTGCGGCTTCTTCATCCAGAGCATCGACCGCGGACTCCGCCGTTTCCACGCGAGGGGGGAGTTCTTGCCAGGAGAACTGGTCGTCGAGGCTGAACGGCTCGGCCACGGCGAACCAATTGTCGATGGCGCCAGTCGGGCAGGGCGAGACGCAATCCATGCAGTGATTGCAGGTTGCGCTATCCACGACATAGTTGTTGTCGTCATGCGTGATTGCCCCGATCGGGCAGGTCGCCTCGCAGGTGTTGCAGCGAATGCAGATCTCGGGGTCGATGAGATGTTGCTTCTGGGTGGGCGGGGTGCCGTCCATGGATGTCCTGCGGTTCGATGGGTTCAAATCGTCATTGCGAGCGCAGCGTCGCAATGACGGGAGAGGGTTGCCGATGGGAAGCTCACGCCTCCCACAGCTTCACATACTCGAAATTGCCCGGCTTGTTGTCGATGCCCACCTTCGGCGGCGCAATCCAACTCGCATATTCGCCCGTCGCACTCACCGGCTGCATCAGGCTGGTGACGTAGAGCTTGTCGTCGCTCGACGGCAGCCAATTGTCGTGGTTGGTCGCCCAGGTGGCCACATCGATCACGCGGCCATCCGGGTTGACATGCGACTTCGAGAATTCACCGATCTTACGGTTGAAGGCGACATGCGGAAGCGTGAGGCGGAAATTGATCCCGGCCTTCTCCAGCACCTTGTTCCAGCGACCGACGCCACTCGCCGCATCGACCACATAATCGTCGCGCAGTCGCATGTTCAGCGCCGACAGAGCCGGCACGTCGTCGGCCACGATCTCCCCATCGCGCGGGCGCAGCACCTTGTAGGTGGAGTCGAGCAGGCGGTGATCGTCGTCCAGCTTGTCCTCGCGATAGCGGCCCTTGAGGCCGGAATTGTAGGCGTTGGCGGCGTTGGTGGAGACCTCGTTGCCGAACAGATCAAGGGTCAGCGAGAAATGCAGGTTCAGCTTGCGTTGGAGCGCGGGCAGATCGATCGCGCCATGCGCACGGATGCGCTCGACATCGTTCGGGTCGGCGATCCCGTTGTCCTTCATCACCTGACAGGTGCGCTCGATGATGCGCTGCACACCTGTCTCGCCCACGAACATGTGGTGCGCTTCCTCGGTGAGCATGAAGCGGCAGGTGCGGCTTAATGGGTCGAAGCCGGATTGGGCGAGGGCTTCAAGCTGCATCTTGCCGTCGCGGTCGGTGAAATAGGTGAACATGAAGAAGCTCA
>CAITEF010000464.1 GCA_903891315.1 uncultured Rhodospirillales bacterium
ATCACCGCGACCCGTTCGACCGCCTGCTGGTGGCACAAGCTCTGGCCGAACCCGCCATTCTGCTGACGGCGGATCGGCAATTGCTGGCGTATTCGGAACTGGTTCGACTCGCCTGACCTCAATTTTGTGCTTGTGCGAACAGCCCGGTCTGGACGACGGTGCGGCTTGCGTTTTCTGGTCTGGAGACGATCCGCGCATGACCTATGCCGCCCTGCCCGCCACGCCCAGCGTGGCCGATGAGAGGGGCATCGTGCTGCACAATGAGAAGGTGAACGCCGAGTATCGCCATCTCGTCGTCGGCACCTCCGCTCTCGCAGCCACAGCCAAGCCCGGCCAGTTCTTCCAACTCGCCTGCCCACAACCACCCGGCGAGACGCCCTATCTGCGGCGGCCGATGAGCGTCTATGGCGCGGACCCGAAGGCGCACACCGTTTCGTTCCTCTACAAAGTGGCGGGCGCTGGCACACGCGGGCTGGCGATGCTGCGGCAGGGGGATCGCTGCGGGCTGATGGGCCCACTCGGGCATGGGTTCTGGCTCGACCAGGCGTGGCGCAACATCGTGGTCCTCGGGCGTGGCGTCGGGCTTGCCACGCTCGGGCCGCTTGCCGGGATGGCTCAGAAGGCGGGCGTGGGGGTGACGGCCATTCTTTCCGCCCGCTCGCCGGCGCTGGTGATGTCGGAGGAGGTGTTTCGTGAGGCAGGTGCCCATGTGATCGCAGTGACGGACAGCGAGGGCACCGCCGATCCGGCCAATGTGGACAGGTTGATGCGCGGGCTGATCGCCGATGGGTTGTGCGCTGCGATGTTCACCTGCGGCTCGTCGCGGCTGTTGAAATTGCTGCAGAAACTGGCGCGCGCGCATGATCTGCCGGGCCAGGTGGCGCTTGAACAGCAAATGGCCTGCGGGTTGGGGATGTGTTTCTGCTGCGTGCGCGATTTCATCGTCGACGGGCAGACCGAGCATCGCCGCGTGTGCTGGGATGGGCCGGTGTTCGATCTGCGCGAGGCGGTGGCATGATTGATATGAGCGTCCGCATCGGGAGCCTCACGCTGGCCAACCCGGTGATGCCCGCCTCTGGCACGTTTGCCGAGGGGATGGCGCAGGTGTTCGACCTCAACGCGCTCGGAGCCCTCGTCACCAAGACCATCACCGCCGAGTTGCGCACCGGCAATCCGCTGCCCCGTGTCGCGGAAGTGCCGGGCGGGATGCTCAACGCCATCGGCATTCCCTCGAAGGGCGTGCCGTATTTCCTGACGAAGATTCTGCCGCTGTATCGTGATTGCCGCGCGCCGTTGTTCGTCTCGATCTCCGCCCCCACCGCCGAGGGCTTTGCGGAGTTGGCCGCCGCCGTGAGTGTTCCGGGCGTGACCGGGATCGAGGCAAACATCTCCTGCCCCAATATCGAAGAAGACGGCCGTGCCTTCGCCCAGCGCGCCGGGGCAACCGAGGCGGCGATCCGTCTGATCAAGGCGGCGACGCATTTGCCGGTCTGGGCCAAGCTCAGTCCGAATGTCGGTGACGTCGCCGAGATCGCGCGTGCGGCGGAGGAGGCCGGGGCGGATGCGTTGGTGGTCTCCAACACGATCCTCGCGATGGCGATTGATCTGGAGAATTTCCGCCCGAAACTCGGCAACACGATGGGCGGCCTGTCGGGGCCTGCAATCAAGCCGATTGTGCTGCGGCAGGTCTATCAATGCGCCCGCGCTGTGAAGATTCCGGTGATCGGCTGCGGCGGCATCGCCACCGCACACGACGCCGCCGAGTTCATGGTGGCAGGGGCGGCGGCGGTGCAGGTCGGCACCGCCTCCTTCATCAATTCGCGCACCATGCTTGAGGTGATCGACGGTCTGGCCCAATTCTGTGCGCAGCGCGGCTTCGCGCGGGTGGCGGAATTGACCGGTGCGATCCGGCTGGAAGCCGATCACGCCCAGACCGCCGAAATGGAGACGGTTGCGTGAATGCGTTGATCCCCGAGGCCCGTCTCAACGACCCCGCCGGGTGGGCGATGGCGGAGGCCTTGTTCGCCGAATTGCGCCGGATCGGCGATGACGGTGTCGGCATCACCCGCGAGGCGTTCGCCGCCGGTGAGAACGCCGCCTTTGAACTGATCGAACGCACCGCGCGCGCCAATGGGCTGGAAACCGCGCGCGATGACGCAGCCAATCTGGTCGTCACCCTGCAAGGACGCGAGCCGGATCTGCCGTTCGTTGCCTGCGGCTCCCACGTGGACTCCGTGCCGCAAGGCGGGAATTTCGACGGCGCTGCGGGCGTGTTGGCCGGGCTGATGGCACTCTCGCATCTGCGCCAGGAAGGCATTGTGCCACGGCGGAGCATCAAGCTCTGGGTGATGCGCTGCGAGGAGAGCGCCTTCTTCGGTCGCGCGCTGGTCGGCTCGTCGGCGCTGCTCGGGCAATTGTCGCACGCTGATCTCGATCTGCCGCATGTCGTCTCCGGACGGCTGTTGCGAAATGCCCTGCGCGAAGTCGGTGCCGATATGGCGCGGATCAGCCGGGGCGAGAGCCTGCTCGATCCCGCGACGGTGGCGGCGTGGTTCGAGTTACACATCGAACAAGGTCCGGTGCTGGTCGCCGAAGATCTGCCAGTCGCCGCAGTGACCGGCATTCGCGGCAACGTCAGACATCGCGCGGTGGTCTGCATCGGCGAGCCTGGACATTCCGGCGCTGTGCCGCGCTGGTTGCGTCATGATGCGATGTTCGCCGTCGCCGAGTTGCTGCACAGCGTCGACCTCGCGTGGAAAGAAGCTCTCGAACGCGGCGAGGATCTGGTGGTCACCACCGGCGTCGTCGGCACCGACCCGGCAGAACACGCGATGAGCCGCATTCCCGGCAAGGTGAGTTTCTCCTTCGAGTTGCGCAGCCAATCGGAAGACACGCTGGGCGGTTTTCATGATTTCTTCCTCGCCGAATGCGCGCGCATCGGCGCCGAGCGCGGCGTGCGGTTTGACACTGGCCGACGTGTCGACGTGCCGCCTGCGGTGATGGATGACGGCCTCGTCGAACTGATGCGCGGGGCCATTCGCGAAGCGGGCGTGCGCGACACCACCATCGCCAGTGGGGCCGGGCATGACTCCACCAGCTTCGCGCTTGCCGGGATTCCGAGTGTCATGCTGTTCGTGCGCAATGAGCACGGCTCGCACAATCCGCGCGAGGCTATGACGATGGAGGATTTCATGCTCGCTGCCGACATCCTCCGCTGCGCGATCACCGAAAGGGCCAATCAGGCATGACCACCGACAGCATCACCATCCGCCGCCCGGATGACTGGCACGTCCATCTGCGCGACGGCGCGATGATGCAGGCGGTGCTGCCCTGGACGGCAGCGCAGTTTGCCCGCGCGATCATCATGCCCAATCTGGTGCCACCGGTGACGACATCGGCCATGGCCGAAGCCTATCGTGACCGCATCCGCGCCGCCCTGCCCGCAGGCGCGGACTTCGAGCCGCTGATGGTGTGTTACCTGACCAACACCACCGACCCTGACGACATCGAACGCGGCTATCGCGAGGGAATCTGGGTTGCTGCCAAGCTTTATCCCGCCGGTGCGACAACGAACTCTCATGGCGGAGTCACCGACATCGCGCTCATCCGCCCGGTGCTGGAGCGGATGGAGCAGATCGGCATGAAGCTTCTGATCCATGGCGAGGTCACCGACCCTGCGGTGGACATCTTCGACCGCGAGGCGGTGTTCTTGGAGACCAAACTCGCCCCGCTCGTGCGCGCCCATCCCGGCCTGCGCATCGTGCTGGAGCATGCGACCACTGAGGAGGCGGTCGATTTCGTCCGCGCCCATCGTGGCCACATGGCGGCGACGATCACGCCGCATCATCTGGTGATCAACCGCACCAGCATCTTCCAAGGCGGCATCCGCCCGCATCTCTATTGCCTGCCGATTGCCAAGCGCGAAAAGCATCGTCTGGCGCTGCGGAAAGCGGCGACCAGCGGCGAGGCCAATTTCTTCCTCGGCACCGACACTGC
The DNA here is from genome assembly GCA_903891315.1 of uncultured Rhodospirillales bacterium. Lineage (GTDB taxonomy): Bacteria > Pseudomonadota > Alphaproteobacteria > Acetobacterales > Acetobacteraceae > CAIQQQ01. The sequence goes on from CAITEF010000464.1 coordinate 3,997, forward strand.
GCCGCATTACGCCAAGCTGAAGCAAGCCGCTTGTGGCTGTGCTGGGTGTTTCGTCGCCCCCACCGCGTTGCAGACCTATGTGCAGGTGTTCGACGAAGAGGGCGCGCTGGGCAATTTCGAAGCCTTCGCGTCTCTCAACGGCCCAGCGTTTTACGGGCTGAAGGTCAATTCCGGCACGATCACCCTCGCCCGCCGCTCCGGCCATGCGCCGGAATGCGTGGCGGTGGAGGATGAGACTGTCGTCGTGTTCGGCGGCGGGGTCGAAACCGCATGGTCGGTGGTCTGACCGAGCTTTCAAAACGGCTCTTGCTGACGCCCTCCGAGATGGGGGCGATGGACAAAGCCGCCATCGCGTCCGGAATCTCCGGACCACATTTGATGGAAAGCGCCGGACGGGCGGTAGCCGAGGCGGTTTTGGCACGCTGGACGCCCCGCCCGGTGCTCGTGCTGTGCGGTCCAGGCAACAATGGCGGCGACGGGTTTGTCGCCGCACGCAGGCTGCGGGCGGCGGGATGGGATGTGCGGCTTGTGCTGTTCGGTGAACTGGCGCGCCTTTCGGATGATGCGGCGTTTCATGCTGGCTTGAGGGAGGGGGACGTCGAGGCGTTCTCGCCCGCAATGCTGGACGATCATCCGCTGGTGATCGATGCGATCTTCGGCGCAGGGCTCACGCGCGATATCGAGGGAGATGTGGCGTTGGCGATCGGGATGCTGATCGCCAGCAACTGCGACATCTGCGCCGTCGATGTGCCCAGCGGGCTTGATGGAGCCACCGGTGCCATTCGCGGTATTGCGGCCCCTGCCCGTCTGACCGTCACGTTCTTCCGCAAGAAGCCGGGCCATGTGTTGCTGCCGGGCCGCGAACTCTGCGGTGAGACGATCTGCGCCGATATCAAGATTCCGGCGGCGCTGCTGGCGCAGAGCGGGGCGCGTTGCTGGGAGAATTCGCCCGATCTCTGGCTGCCGCTGTTCCCCTGGCCGGAAATGGCAAGCTACAAATACCGCCGCGGCCATGCGCTGATCCTGGGCGGAGCACTTCTCACCGGGGCGGCGCGGCTGGCGGCGATGGCGGCGATGCGGATTGGAGCGGGGTTGCTCACGATAGCTGCTCCGCGCACCGCCTGGAGCGTCTATGCCAGCACGCTCACCTCGGCGATGGTGCAGCCGATCAAGGACGAAGATGATTTCGGTGCCCTGCTCTCCGACAAACGCCGCAATGCCATCCTGCTCGGCCCTGGCGCCGGGCTGGGCGACGAGACGCTGACCGCCACACTGGCAGCTTTGGCCACCGAGCGCGCCGTGGTGATCGATGCCGACGCGCTTACCTGTTTCGCGGGTAATCCCGAAACGTTATTCGCAGCCATCCACGGCCCCTGTGTGCTGACCCCGCATGAGGGCGAGTTCGCCCGGCTGTTTGCCGCGCGCGGCGACAAGCTCAGCCGGGCGCGGGCTGCGGCGGCGCAATCCGGCGCAGTGGTGCTGCTCAAGGGAGCCGACACGGTGATCGCGGCCCCGGATGGGCGGGCTGCGATCAACAGCAACGCACCGCCGACGCTGGCGACTGGCGGCAGCGGTGATGTGCTGTCGGGGATGATCACCGGATTGCTGGCGCAAGGCATGGCCCCGTTCGAGGCTGCCTGCGCGGCAGTGTGGATGCATGGGGAAGCCGCGGCGGCATTCGGACCAGGGCTGATCGCGGAGGATTTGCCGGGGTTGATTCCCGGGGTTTTGCGGGGCCTCAAGCCGAAATCGTAGGGTGTCAATTCCGCTGGAATTGCACCGTCACGCTGACCCTTTGATGCAATTCCTGCGGAATTGACACCCTACACCCCAGCCACTTTCGCCAGAAGCCGCCGCAGCGTCGTCGCCTCGACAGCCGTGAGTCCCGCCACAGCGCGATCCTCCAGCTTGTGAACCACCGGATCGACTTCGGCAAACAGCGCCTCACCCGCCTCACTCAGCCGGATCAGAGCGGCACGACGCTCGGCCGGGTCGGGTACGCGCTGGATCAAGCCATCCTGTTCGAACTGGGTGAGCAAGGTGGCCAAGTTTGAGGGTTTGACGCGCATGGCGTCGGCAATTTGGCCCGGACGGCTGTCCGGATTGTCGTGCAGCACCGCCAGCAGCGAGTAGCGCGCCGGTGTCAGCCCGCGTCCGCCGAGTTCGGCGTGAAACGCGTCATATATGCGCAATTGCGCCAGGCGCACGAGGAATCCGGCCATGCGCTCCTGGCGCGCCAAATCCAAACGTGCGGCAGGCGACGACAAGGTCTCTGATGGCGGCATTCTTTGCGTCTATGCGCCCCCGCGCCCAACCGCAAGCCAATTGTTCACGGGAATTCACCGCTTGACTCCGGTCGCCATATTACGATTATGCTTCATAACTAATAACCCCCGCGATAAGCGGCAGGAGGAACAGTGGACGCCAGCCCCGCCAGCGAGATCGCTCTGCCCGGTCTGCCGAATTCGTTGGAGCTCTCGCGCGATGGCAACATCGCCATCCTCCGCTTGACCCGCCCAGAGAAGCGCAACGCAATCGACAATGCGATGATCGAGGGCATCGACCGCGTCTTCTCGTCGCTGCCCTCCGATATCCGCGCCTTCGTCATCCATGGCGAGGGCGAGCATTTCTGCGCTGGGCTTGATCTGTCCAGCCTGACTGAGACCGACGCTTATGAGGCGGTCCTACATTCCCGCACATGGCACGCTGCGTTCAACAAAATCGAGAAGGCGGCGATGCCGGTGATCGCCGTTCTCCACGGCGCGACGGTGGGCGGCGGTCTGGAACTGGCGTCCTCCGCGCATATCCGTGTGGCCGAGCGCAGCACCTTCTACGCATTGCCCGAAGGCCAACGCGGCATTTTTGTCGGCGGCGGGGCGTCGGTGCGCGTGCCGAAGCTGATCACCCTGGCACGCACGATGGACATGATGCTGACCGGGCGGACCTATGGCGCAGAAGAGGGTGTGACGCTGGGCTTCTCGCAATATCTCGCCGAGAACGGCCAGGGCTTGGCGATGGCGATGGATCTCGCCCGCAAAATCGCCAGCAACGCACCGCTGTCGAACTACGCGGTGCTGCACGCGATGCCGCGCATCGCCGAGAGCCAGGACGAGGCTGGATTCTTCATCGAGAGCCTGATGTCGGCCATCGCGTCATCTGACAAGGATGCCAAGGATCGGCTGCGTGCCTTCCTGGAAAAGCGGGCCCCGAAAGTGACGCACAACGGCTGAAGGCCGGGCGGGAGGAAACCAATCAATGAAGACCAGACACGTCCGCCTCGGCAGGCACACGCCGCGCTTTGCCTATCGCCCCGATGGCAGCATCATTGTCGACAGCCCTGATAGACTGGGCACCTATCCGCGCGCGCTGACGGAACGGCTAGAGCATTGGGCGTTGGTCGCCCCGGACCGCGTCTTCCTCGCAGAGCGTGACGCGGAGCGGAATTGGCGCAAAGTGACCTACCGCGAGGCGTTCGCCACCGTGCGCGCCATCGGGCAGGCGTTGCTGGATCGGGGGTTGTCGGTTGAGCGGCCGGTGATGATCCTGTCGGGCAATGACATCAATCACGCTTTGCTCGGGCTGGCGGCGATGCATGTCGGCATCCCTTACGCGCCGATTTCGGTACCGTATTCGACGATGGCGACCGATTTTGCGCGGTTACGCCATATCTTCGCGAAACTCACGCCCGGCTTGGTGTTCTCGTCCGCCTCCGGGCCGTTTGCCCGCGCCATCGAGGCGGTGGTGCCGCGTTCGGTGGAGATCGTGCTGACCAGCGGCGACTTGCCCGACCGCGCGCACACCAATTTCGACGATCTCGCTGCCGCCCGCGCCACGCCCGCTGTCGATCAGGCGCATGCCAAGATCACCGCTGACACAATCGCCAAGTTCCTGTTCACCTCCGGCTCAACCGGGCTGCCGAAGGGGGTGATCAACACGCAGCGCATGCTGTGCAGCAACCAGCAGATGATCCTGGAATCGCTGCGGTTCATGGAAGACACACCGCCGGTGATCGTCGATTGGCTGCCGTGGAACCACACATTCGGCGGCAACCACAATGTCGGCCTGATCGTCTACAATGGCGGCTCGTTCTATATCGATGACGGTGCGCCCACCGCGGCCGGGATCGTGAAGTCCGTCGAGAATCTGCGCGATATCGCCCCCACCGTCTATTTCAACGTGCCCAAAGGCTATGAGGAACTCGTCGCCCATCTGCGCCGCGACGCCGATTTCGCGCGGCATTTCTTCTCGCGGCTGGAACTGATGTTCTACGCCGGTGCCAGCCTCGCCCAGCATGTCTGGGACGAACTCAACGACCTCGCACTCGCCACACAGGGCGAGCGCGTGGCGATGATCACTGGTTTGGGTTCCACC
>CAITEF010000465.1 GCA_903891315.1 uncultured Rhodospirillales bacterium
CCGATCTAAGATTGGGGGTCGAAACTCGTCAAGCCCAAACCGTCATTGCAAGCGGAGCGCAGCAATCCATCGCGATCCAGCCAGCCCAGCGATGGATTGCCGCGCTCCGCTTGCAATGACAGGGTGATCTTGGTTCAAACCAAACTCATCCCGCCTTACGATACGATATCAGAACCCGTAAGCCACCCGCATATCGTTGCTCGCGCGAAGATTGCGATATCGCGCCATCGCCAGCAGCGGGAAGAACAGCTTGTAGCCGTGGTAGCGCAGATAGAACACACGCGGGAACCCCACCGCCGTGTAAGGCTGCTCGTCCCACTCGCCGTCCGGCTTCTGCGTGGATTGCAAATACGCCACGCCGCGTGCCACCGCCGGATGATTGCCCTCACCAGCCGCCATCAACCCGAGCAACGCCCAGGCGGTCTGCGACGGGTTGGAGCGGTGATATTGCCCACGCGGGGCATCGGCGTAGGACTCGTTGTCCTCGCCCCAGCCACCATCCTCGCGCTGGGTGTCGAGCAGGAAGCCCGCGCCGCGCTTGATCGCCGGGTCCTCATGCGACAGCCCGGCGGCGTTCAGCGCACACAGCACCGACCACGTGCCGTAAAGATAATTGGTGCCCCAGCGTCCGAACCAGGAACCATCGGTGAGCTGGTCTTTGCGCAGCCACTCAATCGCCCGGGCCATTGCGGGCTCGTCTTTCCGATGACCGAGCTGGGCGAGGAAGCTCACGCAACGCGCGGTGACATCCGCCGTCGACGGGTCGAGCAACGCGCCGTGATCGGCAAACGGGATATGGTTGAGGTAGTATTTGTTGTTCTCTGCATCGAACGCGCCCCAACCGCCATCCTTGGACTGCATGCCAAGAATCCAGGTCTCCGCGCGGGCAATGCTCTCGGCATGGCGCACCGGATCTTCACGGTGCAGCAGCATCCCGACCACGGCGGTGTCATCGACATCCGGATAATGTGGGTTCTCATACTGGAACGCCCAGCCGCCCGGCGGCGTCTCTGGGCGCTGGCGGGCCCAGTCGCCCACCACGTCGAGGATCTGCTTGCCGCGCAACCAGTCATTGGCGACCCGGACTGACTCAACACCGGAGCCCTCGGCTTCGGCCACCGCATGACCGGCAAGGCCGGTGTCCCAGACCGGGGAGAGGCAGGGCTGGCAATAGGCGCGGTCTTCCTCGATCACCAGCAGCTTGAACAGCGACTTCCAGGCAATCGCCGCATCCGGGTGATCCGGCGCGTAGCCGAGAATGTCGAACATCATCACCGAGTTCGCCATCGCCGGATAAATCGCGCCCAGCCCGTCCTCGCCATTGAGGCGTTCGGTGACGAAATCGACGGCTTTCTTGATCGACAAATCGCGCAGCCGCTCGGGGAAGTGTTTTTCCACCTGGAACAGGATGCGGTCGATGGTGGCGAACATATGGCCCCAGACCGAGCGGAACGGACCCTTGATCCATTTCTTGATCTGCTCGGGCGGCGTGCAGAACAGTTCCTGCACATGGATGTCGCGCGGGTTGCGCGCCTGCGGTTTGAGCGCCATCAGCACCAAAAGCGGCGTCGTGACGGTGCGCGACCAGTAGCTGATCTTGTCGAGATGGAACGGGAACCAGCGCGGCAGCAGCATGATCTCGACCGGCATCACCGGCACGCCGCGCCACGGGATCTGACCGTAGAGGGCGAGCTGGATGCGGGTGAACACGTTGGTGCGCTCCGCCCCACCGGCGGCGAGGATGCGTTCGCGGGCGCGGACCATATGCGGCGCGTTGATATCGTCGCCGATGATCTTCAGCGCGAAATACGCCTTCACCGAGCAGGAGATCTCAAACTTGCCGTCATGGAACAGCGGCCAGCCGCCATCGGCGCATTGGATGTCGCGCAGGTAATTGCCGATCTTGCGCTCAAGTTCGAGATCGGTGCGGTCGAGGAAATGCTGCAGCAAGACGAACTCGGCCGGAATCGTGGCATCGGCTTCGAGCTCGAACACCCAATGGCCATCCTCGCGCTGCCGACGCTTCAGGGCGGCGGCGGCGTTGTCGATGGAGGTCTCAAGCCGCAGGGGAAGCGGTATCGCGTTCATGCAGGTTCCGTCGAACGGGCAGCGTGGTTGGCGAGCAGGGACGACGCGGCAGTGACGCCGGATCGAATGGCCCCCTCAATCGTCGACGGCAATAGGGTGCTCGTCCAGTCTCCCGCAACTGCGAAATTCGCAATGCCGACGTAAGTGCCTGATCTACGGGCTTCGCTGGCAGCGCTGGCGGCAAAAGTTGCCCGCTTTTCGCGCACGCAGCGAAATGGCGGCAAGGGAAGCGCCGCACCTCGCAGGCGACAGATCTCCTGCCAGCAGCGTTCGGCCATCTCCTCATTGGGCAGATCGGCATAGCGATTGGCCGCACTGACCGTCACCGAGAGCACGCCCGGCTTGGCGAACACCCATTCCGACAACCCGCCGACCACGCCGACAAACCCGGCTTCGCCGGCAAATGCGCCAAGATCGGGAAGCTCGTTTGCCGCGCCAACGCGGTAATGCAGATTGGCGATGGCCTCGAAATCCTCCGGCACGATCAACCCGGGCAGCAAATCCATCGACACCCAAGGCGGCGTGGCCAGCACCACCGCCTCATCCTCGCCAATCTCCACATCGCCGCCCGGCAGGCTGAGACCAATGATCCGGTCGCGGCTCTCGCGGATCGCCGAGACGCGGGTTGCGGTATGCAGAATGCCGCCGCGTGCAGCGAGATAAGCGATGGCGGGATCAACCAGCGATTCCGACAATCCCTCACGCGGGATCAGCGGCTCACAGGCAGACCCCCCGCGCAGCAGCGAGCCTTCCACCACCGCCCAGAGCAAGGTGGCGAGTGCCTGATGCGGCATGGTGTTCAGCGCCGAGATCGCCAACGGTTCGAGCAGCTTGCGGTAAAGCTCGCTGCCTCCCAGGACCTGCTCCACCGTCTGCCCCGGCTTTGCGTATTTCAGCCGGGCGAGGGCGAGATAGTCGGAGAGTTTGGTGCCGGGGATGCGATTGAATAGGATCCACCACGGGATCTTTCCCGCGCCGGGGGCCACAATCCAGCGCTCGTCGGTCTTGGCGTCGATGAACGGGAACACTGCGCGCCCCGGCCCAGTGAGCGTGTCGCGCGCGCCAATGGTGGTGAGGTAGTGCATCGCCGCGTCATTGCCCGACAGCAGCAGATGATTGCCATTGTCCAGCCGCACGCCAAGATGCTTGTCGAAATACGAGCGGCAACGGCCACCCGCGGCAGGTCCGGCTTCGAAAAGTGTCGCGGGGATGCCTGCCTCTGCCAGCGTGACGGCGGCGGAGAGACCGGCCATCCCGGCACCGATGATGTGAACGCGGGTCAGAGCCATGCGTAGCGGATCGCGATCCAGATCTTGCGCCATTTGGCGACCTTGACCGGCGTGCGGAACTGCTCCCAGCCGCGTCGTTCAAGGGCGGTCAGAATGGCGGCATAGCTCGCCCCCATCACGCGCGCCGGGCGCATCGCCTTCGGATCGCAGGAATCCATCGCCACCCAGGCCGTGGTGAAATGGGCGTGAGCGTCCTGTGCCAACCGGGCACAGACGCGCGGCAGACCGGGATGATCCAACGCCGCCGGGACTTCGAGCGGAACGCTCTCGGCCCGCAGATATTCGCGCGGCAGGTACATCCGCCCGCGCTCGGCATCCTCCGCCACGTCGCGCAGGATATTGGTGAGCTGCAACGCCCGGCCGAGCGACCACGCCACGCGGTCGGCATTGTCAGATGCATCGCCGAACGCCCGCACCGACATCCGCCCAACGGCTGCAGCGACCCGGTCGCAATACAAATCCAATGTCGGCAGATCGGGGGCGACGATGACGGTCTCGGCATCCATCTGCATGCCGTCGATCACCGCCTCGAAATCCGCCTGACGCAGACGGTAGGTGCTGATCGCCCGCAGCAACACGCGCTCCACCGGCGTCGCGGCTTCGCCACGGAACAATGCCACGATGCGGTCGCGCCACTGGTTCAGCCGGGGCAGGATGGTGTCGAACGGGGCCGGGTCGTCGGCGATGTCATCAACGATCCGGCAGAAGGCGTAGATCGCATACATCGCCATCCGCCGATCCGGCGGCAGGATGCGCATGCCGCGATAGAAGCTGGTGCCAGCGTCGCGCACCACCTGCTCGACGCTGTCGAGATCGGATTGCGCGGCCCCCAAAGCTGTTCCCAGTGCTGTCCCCTGGGCCGTCGCGCTCATTTCAGATACCACAGCGCTGCGAGCACCGCGCCGACAGCGTCGGTCTTGGTCAGCTTCACGCGGGTGGCGAG
>CAITEF010000466.1 GCA_903891315.1 uncultured Rhodospirillales bacterium
GTGAACGCGAATTGCGCGCGCGCCAGATGCAAAGCGTCCCAACCATACATGTGCACACCCCTGCCAACGCCCCGCGCAGCAGATATTGCCCCGTTGAGCGCCGGTTCAACCGGCATATCAGGACTGCGACAAATCGTGCTGCGAAATGCGCCGTGTTCTATCTGCCGAGAGTAAGATCCGGCCGTCCTGCAGAAAGACGATTGTGATGTCACATTTCACCCCACTCGCCTCGGCCGTTGGCGGGGCCCTGATCGGTCTGTCGGCGGCCTGGCTGTGGTTTTCACTCGGGCGGATTGCCGGGATCAGCGGCATTTTCGGCGGCGTGTTGCGGCGCTGGTCGGCCGATCATTGGTGGCGGCTGGCGTTTCTGCTCGGGTTGGTTGGCGGTCCGCTGTTGGTCGCCGAGTTTTGGCACACGCCTGACATCGTGATCGAGGCCGGACCATCGCGGATTGTGATCGCCGGATTGCTGGTTGGGCTGGGGACCAAGTTGGGCAGCGGATGCACCAGCGGACACGGCGTTTGCGGGATTGCCCGACTTTCCCCCCGCTCAATGGCGGCGACAGCGGTGTTCATGACGGTGGCGGCGTTGACCGTGCTCGTCACCCGTCACGTGATCGGAGGCTGAGGCGATGGCGCGGCGCATTCTGGCGGCGCTGGCTGCCGGGTTGATTTTCGGGATCGGCCTCACCTTCTCCGGCATGCTCGACCCTGAGAAGGTTCTGGGATTTCTGGATTTTGTGGGAGACTGGGACCCAAGCTTGGCCTTCGTGATGGCAGGCTCAATTCCCGTGGCTTGGGTCGGATTTGCGGTCGTTCGACGCCTTGGTCGCCCGTTGCTGGCCGAGGCGACACTGCCTGCTGCGCGGTTCATCGACCGGAAACTGATCGGCGGTGCGATCCTGTTTGGCGTTGGGTGGGGGCTGGCTGGCTATTGCCCAGGCCCCGCGCTGGCGAGCCTTGGCTTCCTGCGGTGGCAGACCGGGTTGTTCGTGATGGCGATGCTAACCGCCATGATTGGGCTCGATTTTCGGAATAGGGAATCTACGCAAGATCATTGCACGAAAAGCATTCCAGATGTGGATTCTACGCTTGGCGTACCCGACGACGCGTGCTAACCGGGGTCCATGCACAGAATCTCACGAATTGTTGCAACGGTAACAATCCTCGGCGGACTGGCTTTCGCCCCCTCAATCGCCGTTGCGGCATCAGACTCCTGCGGGTCAATGCTGATGCCGGCCGCAGCCCTGAAGCAGGTCTCGCGCGGCTATTCGGGCCATCACTCGGGCGTTGATCTCACAGCACCCTACGGTTCGCCAGTGCGCGCGGCGGATGCGGGCACTGTGGTGTTTGCCGGAACGTATTTCGGATATGGCAACATGATCGATCTGCGCCATCCCAACGGGCTGGTGACGCGCTACGCGCATTTGTCGAAATTCGCCAAGGGTCTGCATGTCGGCACCGAAGTGGCGCTGGGTGAAACCATCGGCAATATCGGCACGTCGGGCATGGCGCATGGGGCGCATCTGCATTTCGAGGTGCGGGTGGATGGCCACGCGATTGATCCAGCCCCGTTCCTCGCTATCAGCACTTGCCCAACCGGCGGCGATGCCGTGCTGGAAGAGGCCCGTGCGCCGGAGCGAGCGCCGCAGGTTGTGCCGACCTCGCCGGATCACCCGTCACCCGCCTCGCACTGAGAGTATGCGGCGCTACTGAACGGCGATCCGTCCGTCCAATTTCGGCGCGAAATCGCCGATCTTGGCGATGGCGGCCTCAACGATCTCGTCCATGCCGGGGCCTGCGTCATACGGATCGATCCCGTGATCGCGCAGCATCACGTAGCCGTCGCCGCCGGTGCGCATGAAATTGTTGGTGACCACCAGATAAGTCTTCTGCGGGTCGAGCGGGACGAAACTGCCATCCGCGCCGCGGACAAACACGTCCTTCAGCCGCTGATCTGGCGAGGCGAGCGGCGTCCAGGTGTAGCGCAGCCCGCTGACCTGGAGGAACGCGCCATAACCGGCCCGTGCGACGCCATTGGCCAGAGCGGCCCGAAGATCGGCGCCAGTGAGCTTCACCGTGGCGACCGTGTTGCCGAAGGGCAGGGCGGTCAGCACGTCGCCGATGGTGACATCGCCTTTCGGCAAACCGGTCCGAATACCACCGCCGTTGAACAGCGCCACATCGGCATGCGGCACCGTGGCCAGCAGCGCATCGGTGATGAAGTTGCCGAAGCTGCACTCGGCCAAGCGGCAAGAGAGAATATCGATGGCATCCGGCGTCTTGCCGATCACCCGACGGCGCACGCTGTCGAGTTGGACAGCATAGCGGTTGACGATCTCAGCCACCTCGAGCTTCGGCTGCCGCTCCGCGCCGATATGACGCACGTCGCCGCCGACCGCGACGATTTTGCCATCAGCGTCGATGTCCAGATCGAGCCGACCGAAATAGCGACCATAACAGGCAGCCTGCACCACCACAGCACTGCCCGCTGGGCCAGTGACGGTATGATGTGCCGGGCCCGCAGCCCCAGCTTCGCTGTCCGACAGCAGGGTGTGCGAATGGCCACCGACAAAGATATCCACGCCCGGCACGCGTCCCGCCAGCCGCATATCCTCGTCAACACCCAGATGCGACAGAGCGATCACCAAGCGGACCCCCTGCGCCCGCAACGCGGCGGCCTCGCGCGCAAGCGCCTCGGCGGGGTCGCTGAAACGAATGCGCGGGCCGGGCGAGGATGTGGTAGCGGTCTGCAAGGTGGTGACACCGATCACGCCGATTGGGATTCCGGCGCGAACAAAGCGAACGGACGGCTTCAGCAGCCCGGCCAGGGCGGGCTCGGCGGACGCGTCGATATTGGCGGACAGGACCGGGAACCGCACCGCCTTGACGAAACGGGCGAGCGTCTCCGGCCCGTTGTCGAATTCATGGTTGCCCACCGTCATCGCCTCGGTGCCGAACACATTGGCGATAGCTGCCTCCACCTCGCCCTTCCAGGCGGTGTAATACAGGCTGCCCTGAAACTGGTCGCCAGCATCGAGTTGCAGCACTTCGCGCCCGGCCAATTTGACGATTTCGGCTTCTTCGAAAATCGCCCCGGCCAAACGTGCGCTGCCGCCGAAGCAATCCGGCTTGCTACCCGCCGTGCAGGCGAGTGCGCGGCCATCCACCGCCTCGTGACGGGAGTGCAGATCGTTGATGTGCAGGATGGTCAGCCGGTGGGCGACCTCCCCATGGGCGAGCCGGGCCATCGGCAGCGCGCCGAGAGTGCCGAGGAGCGTTCTACGTGTCAGTTTCATGGCCGGGCGATTACCAGACGGGGTTTGGGTTGTCGTGTTACAGCTTGTATGGATCACATAGGGATCCGGTGGCATAGGTGGCCAACGCTTGAAGGGCTTGCACTTCGCCCCGCCGAGGCCGATTTTGACGTGACAGGACCGCAGCGGTCCGAATTACAGGAAACCGCCATGTTCATCGAAACCGAAGGCACTCCGAACCCGGCCACCCTCAAATTCCTGCCGGGTCGGGACGTGATGGGTCAAGGCACCGCTGATTTCGCGCATGCCGCTTCGGCCACACATTCCCCGCTGGCGCAGGCTTTGTTCGCGCTGCCAGGTGTGGCGCGCGTCTTCTTGGGCGGCGATTTCGTCACGGTCACCAAAGCCGACGATATCGAATGGTCGGCCCTGCGCCCGCAGGTTCTGGGTGCGATCATGGAGCATTTCGTCGCCGGTCGTGCGGTGATCGAGGGCGAGGCCGAAATTGCCGATGAGGATGTCGCCCCAGGCGATGCGGACGTGGTCGCGCAGATCAAGGAATTGCTCGACACCCGCGTGCGCCCGGCGGTGGCCTCCGATGGTGGCGACATCGTCTTCCGCGGCTATCGCGACGGCGTGGTGAAGCTGCATATGCAGGGTGCCTGCAGTGGCTGCCCATCTTCCTCGGCCACGCTCAAGCACGGCATCGAGAACATGCTGCGCCATTACGTGCCGGAAGTGCAGAGAGTGGAACAAGTGCTCGCTTGAACGATTGCCAAATCGGCCCCATCTGACTAGTCGTTCGGTATCGAACGGAAGGATATCCCATGAGCCTCGACCACGCCGCCCTCGACGCGTTGTTCACCAGCGCGCGCACCCAGAACAAATGGACCTCGCAGCCGGTCAGCGATGCCGATCTGCAGGCATTGTATGATCTGGTGAAGATGGGCCCGACCTCGGCGAACTCCTCGCCGGCGCGCTTCGTGTTTGTCCGCACGCCGGAAGGCAAGGAGAAGCTCAAGCCGGCTTTGTCGGCAGGCAATCTCGACAAGACGATGGCCGCTCCGGTGACGGTGATTGTCGCCTATGATCCGAAATTCTTCGACCAATTGCCGAAGTTGTTCCCGCATGCCGATGCGCGTGCATGGTTCTCTGGCAACGAGGCCTTGGCGCAGGAGACCGCGTTCCGCAACTCGACGCTACAGGGCGGCTATTTGATTCTGGCCGCACGCGCGCTTGGCATCGACACCGGTGCAATGAGCGGCTTCGACAAATCCAAGGTTGATGCGGCGTTCTTCGCCGACAGCGGCTTCAAGTCGAACTTCCTGATCAATCTTGGCCACGGCGATTCGTCGGGCCTGTTCGCCCGCTCGCCGCGCTTGAGCTTCGATGAGGCCTGCACGCTGGCCTGACCGATCAGCATCCTCGTCTTTGCGAGGAGAGAAGTGACGAAGCAACCCAGGTCTCACGCCAAGTGATTCCTGGGTTTTTCGTATGGCTCGCCATAACGTTTGAAGCGCTGGTGGCGCTACTCGGCGTCCATCCGCGCAACCCACGCCTGCCAGAGCGCGAAGAGTTCCTGACGGATGCCTTTGTCGGCAGCACGCGGCATCACGGCGGTCTGCACCAGAACCACGTGCCGGATCGGGTCGATCAGCATGGTCTGGCCATAGATTCCAACCAGCAAGATCTGCCGCCGGTCACCGGGCATCAGCCAGAACTGGTAGCCATATCCCAGCCTGCGACCGTTATTGCCGGCCACCTGAGCCGGATTTTCCGAGGTTGCCGTGGCCTTCAGCCATTCCGTGGGGACGATTTGTTTGCCGTTCCACGCGCCGTCCTGCGACAACATGCCACCCAGCCTGCCCCAATCACGCAGCGTGGCGTTGAAGCAGCAATAGGCGAGTTCATGGCCGGACGCGCCGGTGATCCAGGACGCATCCGCTTCGGCCCCGAGCGGCTCCCAGAGCCGGGTCTGCACCAATTCGGCCAGCGGCAGTCCGGTGGCACGGCTGACCACCAGGCCAAGCAACTCGCTGTCCAGGCTCGAATAGTTGAACACCGCTCCGGGTGCAGCAGCGCGGCCGTCGAACGACTTCACCGCATTGACCGGGCCGTCCTTCGGATCTCTCATCATCTCACGGCTGAGCTGCGCGATGTCGTCATGGCCGTTGTAGATCTCGTGAAAGCTCAGCCCGCTGGTCATTTGCAGCAGATTGCGCAGCGGCGTCTTCCCGGTTTCCCGACCGGCCAATTCGGGCACGTAGGTCGCCACAGTGTCGTCGAGCGAGCGGATTTTGCCCTCATGCAGGGCGAGGCCGAACAGAATGCCGACCAGACCTTGCGCCATGGTTTGCGACGTGAGGCGATCCTTGTCGGTCCGGGCGTATTGGTAATGCTCGAACAGGATCTTGTTGCTCTGCATGATCAGCAGCCCGGTCACCGGCGTGCGCTCCAGGTAGCTGGCGAGCGTTTCCGTTTTGCCCTGATACTGATAGGCGAGTTCGAGCTCTTCCTTGCCCCGGGTCAATTCGCTGGCTTCGTGTGGGGCAGCGATCAATCGGGAGGGACGGATCTGATCCAGATGGCTGTAATTGCCGACCAGATTGCGTTGGTCGCGGGCACCTTGTGATTGTTTGACCGGATAATTCTCGGCCTCACCATAATTGACGGCATCCGGCCCCGACTTGGAGAACACCGGCAGAGCTTGCGACTGTGCCGAATCGACTTGGGAGATGCCAAGCAGACACATCACAATCAAACCGAACAGCAAGCGGCAGGACATCAATTCTCCCTTGGGGATGTTCGCGGCGTTCAAACCACGAGTGCTGTCAGCAATGCATCCAGACGCTTGCGACCTTCACTGGTGGCGCGCAGCACCTCACCGTCCCAGGTGACGTACTGCTCCTGTTGTGCGGTGCTCAGCACCTCCAGGTCAAGACGCTCAGACAGCGCAAAGCCGCAACGTGCCATGAAACGTGCCGCCGAGACTCCCTCGGACAGACGCAGTCCCATCAGCAGCATTTCCCGCGCGCGATCCGTGAAGATGACCAGTTCCTCGCTGCGGGTGCCGTGGCCCTGGCGTTCGACACGGTCCGCCCAGGGTTCCGGAGCGCGATGCCGCGTGGTCGCCAGGAGGTCTTCGCCGATCAGCAGCCGCCCATGCGCACCGGGACCGATCCCGGCATAGTCGCCATACCGCCAATACACCAGATTGTGGCGGCTTTCCTGGCCTGGGCGCGCGTAGTTCGACACTTCATAAGGCAGCAGCCCGAACCGGGCAGCTTCCTCGGCGGTGGCGTCGTAGAGGGCGGCGGCGAGGTCGTCGTCGGGCAGCACGATTTCGCCGCGACGATGCAGCCCCTCATAGGCGGTGCCGGGCTCGATGGTGAGTTGGTAGAGCGAGAGATGATCTCCGCCATAGCCCAGCGCCTGACGCAACTCGTCGCGCCATGCCGCGAGGCTCTGGCCGGGGCGGGCGTAGATCAGATCGAACGACACGCGGGAGAACAGCGAGCGTGCCAGTTTGAGGGCGGCAATCGCCTGCGCCGTGGAGTGCTGACGGCCAAGCCGCTTCAGGTCCGCTTCGTTCAGGCTCTGCACACCCAGCGAGACGCGGTTGATTCCCGCGTCTCGAAACGCCGCCAGCCGCGCTGCTTCGACGCTGGTCGGGTTGGCTTCCAGCGTGATCTCGATGTCGTCGGTCGCATCGAACAGGCGGCGTGCGTCGTTGATCAGGGCGGCAGCCGTGTCAGGGTCCATCAGGCTCGGCGTGCCGCCGCCGAAGAAGATCGAGACGAGGCGGCGGCGACCCAGCCTCTCGGCCTCCCACGCCAGCTCGCGCCGAAGGGCTGCGGCAAAACGCGCCTGATCGATCCGCTCGCGCACATGCGAGTTGAAGTCGCAATACGGGCATTTCGACCGACAGAACGGCCAATGGATATAAAGTGCCAATTCCTGCATCGCGCTGGGGTATCAGGCCGGACCCCGGCTGAGAAGCGTTATTGCCGTCCGAACCCCATCTCAGACGGCAGGGTTGCGGCTCCTTCGGCCCCGGACTCGAACCAGGCGATCAGCGCGCCATGGCCAGAGCGCGACGTCAGGCGCGGGGTTTGGCCGGATTGACGCAGCAGATCGAGCAGCAGCCTTGCCCCCACCCCGTCTTCAAGATCGATCCGGTCGTCGCGCAGCCGCCACACTGGTGCACTGGCGGCGGCACTCGGCGATTGGTGGAAGTCGATCACATGCAGCAACATCTGCGCTGCCAGCGTCGCGCCGTCTTCACCGCCCTCCGCGCCCGCAACGAAGCGAAGCCGCCCACGCGGATCAACCACCATGACCGGTGCCATGCCTTCCAGCGGACGCTTGCCGCCCTCGACCCGGTTGGCCAGCAGCGTGCCGTCCCGGGCGGGTTGGGCGGCGAACCCGGCCAGCGAATCATTGAGCGCAAATCCCCTGACCAACAGCCGGGAGCCGAACGCGGAATGCAGCGACAATTGCAGGC
Organism: uncultured Rhodospirillales bacterium; assembly: GCA_903891315.1. Classification (GTDB taxonomy): domain Bacteria; phylum Pseudomonadota; class Alphaproteobacteria; order Acetobacterales; family Acetobacteraceae; genus CAIQQQ01. The sequence continues at coordinate 7,762 of CAITEF010000466.1, forward strand.
TGACCGCGTTGCCGTCGCCGTCCACCGCCAGAACCATCGCAGAGCCGGTCTCGGCCGAGACCATCGGCGGGACTGGCAGCGATGCCGGGCGCAGGACGTATTTGTCCTCTAGCGCGCGTGCCTCGGCGGTCAGACGGGCAGGGGCCATCAGCGCGGCGGCAGCGTTGGGGGCGAAATCCGCATCGGCCAGCAAATCCGCGCTGGCGGCTTCGCTGTTGCGCCAGGCGCCGAGCAGCATCGCGGTGGCCTGGGCACCCGCTGGGTCGAGCCGGGGCAGATTTGCACGGTCGAGCACGCCGAGGCTGCGCACCAACGTCGTCCCGCCAAGTGACGGTGCGCCCAAGCTGCACACCAGCAGTCCGCGATACGGCGTGCAGAACGGTTTTTGCGGCGTCACGGTATAGGCCGCCAGATCATCCGCCGTCAGCAGGCCGGGGGACGGATCGTTGCGCACCGAGGTCGCGATATCGATGGCGACCGGGCCGCGCAATACCGCATCGGCCCCGGAGGTCGCGACCATGCGCAGGACCGCAGCGAGTGGCGCGTTGCGCAGCCTGGGTGTCCCGCTTTGTGCCGAGGCGTTGCTGGCTCCGCCGTTTGCCAGCGTGCCAGGGCGGAGATCAACCCGCCGATCCTGCGAGAGGGTGCCGTTGGCCTCGGCCAGAGCACGGCCGAGTTGGGGCGGAACGGTGAAGCCCTTATCGGCCAATTCAATGGCAGGGGCTGCAAGTTGCGCCCAGTTCAGCCTGCCCTGCGCCTTTTGGAGGGACTGGAGCAGCATCATCATCCCCGGCACGCCCACTGCCCGTCCACCGGGGCGGATGGCGCTGGCCGGCATCGGCTTGCCGTCGCGGTCGAGAAACAGATCAGGCCCGGCCGCCGCCGGGGCGATGGCGCTGCCATCCCAGGTCTCAACGTCATGCTCGCGGCTGCGATAGGTCACCGCCGCTGCCACCCCGCCAGGGCTGGCGCTTTGCGGGGCGACGACCGTGAGCACCAAGGCGGCGGCAATCGCCGCATCGGCTGCCGACCCGCCGCGTCGCATCACCGCAAGCCCAGCCTCGCTTGCCGCCTTGTCGGAGGCGATGACCACTCCCCGCGCAGAATTGGGTGCCGAACTCGGCGCAGAATTGGGCGCAAGCGTGCTCTGCGCGGCCAAATTGCCGGGCAGCATCAGCATTGCGGCAATCGCAGCGAGGCGTCGCATACGGCGTTTCCCTGAGTTGGCTGGACCTTGCCATTCATCACCGTCCCTGAAAACCTCCAGACGATGACACATCGCAACTCTCCCGCTTCCGGCACCACACGACCACAAGCCCGACAGAGGCGCGGCAGCATCGCCCAGGCCGATGGCGTTGCCGCTGAGGTGCAGGTGGAACAGGTCCTGGTGGCCGAAGGATGGCAGATTCTGGCCCGACGATGCCGCACCCAGGCGGGCGAACTCGATCTGATCACCGAGCGGGACGGTCTGCTGGTCTTCGTCGAGGTCAAACGCCGCGCAAGCCTCGCGGAGGCCGCGGCCTCGCTGTCAGCGCGTCAATCGGCCAGGCTGCAACTGGCCGCCGAGATCTGGATGGGCGAGCATCCGGGGCATGGCGGCGCGGGCGTTCGGTTCGATGTGGTGGTGCTCGACCCGACCGGGGCGATGCGGCGGGTGGCCGATGCGGTGCGGCAGGGGCTAGGGTAGGGTGCCCGCCATTGCCGGGGTCGATGGGGTCATCTCCTCATCATTGGTCATCCGCCACACGCCGCCGACCAGGATCTCGCTCGGGCGGAACCGGGCCTTGTAGGCCATCTTGCGGCTCTGCTGCACCCAGTAGCCGAGATAAACATGCGGCAGGCCAAGTTCGCGCGCTCGCTCGATCAACCACAATATCATGAACGTGCCCGGCGAGCGGCGCTCCAAAAGCGGGTCGAAGAACGAGTAGACCGCCGACAGCCCATCCCCCAGCCGGTCGGTCAGGCATCCGGCGACGAGGCGATCCCGCTGGTCGCGGAATTCGAGCACGCTGGTCTCAATCGGTGTGTCTTCCACCATCGCGCGATAATCGTAGAAGCTCATCGTCGCCATATCGCCGTCATGGTGGCGGGCGTTCTGGTAGCGCTGGAAGAGTTGATATTGCTCGGCGGTGGCGCGTGCAGGGGTCTCTCGGCCGGTAAGCTCGGCATTGGCCTTCAGCACACGGCGCAGGCCACGATCCACGCTGAACAGCCCCACCGGGATGCGGATCGGCACGCAGGCATTGCAGCCCGGGCAGACTGGCGCATAGGCGATGTTGTGGCTGCGGCGAAACCCCGCTCGCGACAGCCGGTCATGCATCGCCTCGGCATCCGGGCCGGTGATTTCGGTGACAACTTTGCGCTCCGTCTTGCCCATAAGATACGGGCAAGGCAGCGGTGCGGTGGTGTAGAAGAACTGCGGCCGGCGTGGGGACTTGTAGCTCATTCGGCGCTGATCACTCCTTGGACGTGACTCAGATGTTCCAGGCTTCTGGCGCGCCGGTCAAATAGGTTTCGAGCGCCGAACGCCGAACAACCACAATTCCTGCCAGCATGTCGTGAAATGTGCGGTGACGCGTCGTGACAAGTGCGACAGCACACCAAATCAGCCCGGCTGCCGCGGTGATCATGTAGCCGATCATGTAGAGCAGAGCCTGCACCGGCGTTGGCGGCCCGAGATCATCATCGCGCACCACCATCAGCCCCATCATCGCCTGACCGGGCGAGGCCTGCAGCGACGAGACCAGCGTGAGAAACCCGTAAAGCAGCGGCAGCAGCGTGAGCAGCCCGAACGTGGGTGCCCCAAGGCCGAAGGTGATCACAGTGAACGTCGCCAAGACCATCCAAGCCACCAGAGCCAATAGGCTCAATATGCCGATATCGAGCATCCAGGCGATGCAGCGCCGGAGGATTAGCCCATGGGTCAGCCGGTCTTGCAGCCAGGAGGAAAACGCGGGATCGAGCATCGTGACGGGTGGCATGCGTACGGCTCCGGACAACCGCCAAGCTGGCGGTATGGTTTCACAGATTGGTAATACGCCAGACGACAAAAGATCCATGGAGAAAATGTGATGCGCCAGACTGCCATTCCCGCCGCCTTCATGCGTGGCGGCACCAGCAAGGCGATCATGTTCCGCCAATCCGATCTGCCGCCCGACCGTGCGGCGTGGGATGCGATCTTCACCCAGGCGATGGGCTCGCCCGACCCGTATGGCCGCCAACTCAACGGCATGGGCGGCGGCGTGTCGTCGCTGTCCAAGGTCTGCATCATCCAGCCTTCTGCGCGCGATGACGCCGATGTTGATTATACCTTCGCCCAACTCGGCATCCGCGACGCTCGCGTCGATTACGCGGGCAATTGCGGCAATATGAGCAGTGCGGTCGGCCCCTTCGCGGTCGAGGAGGAGATGGTGACCGTCCCTGCAGGGGCCTCGCAGGCCGTGGTGCGGATTTTCAACACCAACACAAGCAAGATCATCCGCGCGACCTTCGCCATCGAATGTGGCATGCCGCGCTATGATGGCGACTGCGTTATCCCGGGCGTGGGCGGCAGCGGTGCTGCGATCCGTCTCGATTTCCTCAATCCGGGTGGTGCCACCACGGGCAAATTGCTGCCGACCGGTCAGGTGCGCGAAATTCTGCACATCGAAGGCTTCGGCTCCATCGAGGCCTCCCTCGTCGACGCCGCCAACGCGACCGTCTTTGTCCGCGCTGCCGATATCGGCCTGTCCGGCACCGAGATGCCGGAGGCGTTGGAGGCTCGCCCCGAGATCCTGGCGCTGCTCGATGCCATCCGCGTGCAGGCCTCGATGAAGATGGGCATCTCCGCCAGCCTGGAAGAGGCGCATCGCATCCGCACCGTGCCCTATATCGGCTTCGTCTCTGCCGCCAAGGACAGCTTTTCGCTGGCCGGGGCGGCCATTTCGGCATCCGATGTCGATCTGTTGGCCCGCGTGATCTCCAACGGCCAACCCCATCGCGCTTTGCCGCTGACGACCTCGCTCTGCCTGTCGGTAGCCGCGCGGATCGACAGCACATTGGTGGCCGAGTGTCTGCGTCCCGGCACTGCGGACAAGATCCGCATCGGCATGCCCTCGGGCATTCTGGAGGTCGATGCGGATGTTGCGCAAGACGGCGGCTCCTGGGTGGCCCGCTCCGGCGCCTATCTGCGCACAGCACGCCGTTTGTTCGACGGGCGCGTGTTCCTCAACACCCCGTAGGGTGTGATCACGAAGGAATCGCACCAATCGCGATCCGAGGTGTTGTCGGTGCGATTCCTTCGTGGGATCGCACCCTACCAATCGCATTTTTTGATGATGATCCGGAACATTAAGGTCGCCTCTCTACGCCAGCGCCCGAAGCCGTTTTAATTCGTCACGAGCACGTTCGAGCCGCTTCTCCCGCCGCGCCCAGGAGATCACTCCGCGCGGCAGCTTGATCTTGAAAGGTTCCGGCTTCGGTCGCGGCATGCGCGGTTTGGGTGGGCGCGGGGGCGTCGGCACCCAAGGCAGTTCATCAACGCCCAACGCCCGCAGCAAAGGCCGCAGCACACGCCGCGCTTGTGGGTAGCTCTCCAGCATCGCCACCA
>CAITEF010000467.1 GCA_903891315.1 uncultured Rhodospirillales bacterium
GCGTGACATTTGGCAGGCTTGATTGCTATTCATCATAACAATCAAGGAGACGCCCCTGTCCGCCACAATTCTCCCCCGTTTCCATCGGCACCGCTTCGTGCCCGCAGCACAGGATCGTGCGCGGATGCCGGTGGTGTTGCTGTCGGGCTTTCTCGGCAGCGGCAAGACCACGCTGATCAACGCGATGCTGCGCCATTCCGCGATGGCGGATACCGCCATCGCGGTGAACGAATTCGGTGCGGTGGCACTCGATCAGCATCTGATCGCGCGTGACGAGGGCGACGTGCTGGTGCTCGCCAATGGCTGCCTGTGTTGCAATCTGGGCGATGACGCCGAGACCGCCGTGATGCGGTTGTTCACACGGCGGGAAGAGGGCGGACTGCCGCCGTTTCGTCGCCTGATCGTCGAACCCTCGGGCCTCGCCGACCCGGCCCCGTTCGCGCAGGCGATTCTGCGCAACCCGATGATGGCCCGCGTGATGAGACTCTCCTCAATCATCGCGGTGGTCGATGCGCTGTTCGGGGCGCGGCATATCGCGCAGCAGAACGAGGCGGCGGGGCAGGTCGCCATCGCCGACCGCATTGTGCTCACCAAATCCGATCTCGCCGATCCCGCAGACTTGCGTGCCGTCCTCGTTGGCCTGAATGCCCACGCCCCGATCCTCACCGCCTCACACGGCGAGATCGACCCGCACCTTCTCTTCGCCGCCGATTTCCTCGACCCCGATCTTCCCCCCGAGACCATCCGCTCCGCCCTGCGCGCCGAGTCCGTTTCGCCGCATACGCGATCCGCCGAGGCGGTGGTGCTCACCTGCGATCATCCGCTGAATTGGCCGTCGCTGGAAGAATTCCTCCGCCGCATCCGGCTCGGCCATGCGGACGCATTGCTTCGCCTGAAAGGCCTGGTCGCCATTCAGGGAGAGGACCGCCCGCTGCTATTGCAGGGCATTCATCACGTGCTGCACCCTCCAATCCTGCTCGATGACTGGCCGGATGCGGACCATTCCACCCGCATCGTGCTCATCCTACGCGGTCTCGACCCCGCCAATATCCGGTCCGACTGGACTGCTTTCACTGAAAAAGCCTGAGGAATCCTGCCCATGCGTGCCATCGACGTTCACGTTCATCCGCAAACCCAGGCCTATGCCGACGCCTCGGCAAGCTTTCTGCCCGCGGCAATGAAGATGTTCCGCGGCAAATTCGCCGCCCGCCCGGTCGAGGAGATCGTCGCCGATTTCCGCCGCGATGATTGCGTGGCGATGGCAATCGCGTGGGACTCGGCTGCAGGCACCGGGGACAGCGTGTTCGCCAATGACGCGCTTGCCGCCCTCACGCGCGACTATCCGGATGTCTTCCTCCCCGGCTGGGCGATGGTCGATCCTTGGCGCGGCAAGGCGGGGCTTGCCGAGATCGAGCACGCCATCCGCGATCTCGGCCTGCGCGGGGTGAAGTATCAGCCCCCGGTGCAGGCGTTCCCACCGTCGGACAAGCATTTCTACCCGATCTGGGATCTGTTGCAGGACCTCGGTGCCGCCGTGCTGATCCATTGCGGCACCACCGCCATCGGTGCGGGTGAGCCGGGTGGCCTGGGCATCAAGCTTGAATACGCCCGCCCGATCCCGCATCTAGACAGCATCGCCGCCGATTTCCCGAAGCTGAACATCATCGCCGCCCATCCGGGCTGGCCGTGGACGGAGGAGTTGATCGCGGTCGCCATCCACAAGGGCAATTTGTCGATCGACATCTCCGGCTGGGGCCCAAAATACCTGCCCGCTTCGCTGAAGCACGACATGCAGCGGCGCCTGCAGGACAAGGTGATGTTCGGCTCGGACTATCCCGGCTGGGCACCGGGCCAGAATTGCGACGAATGGGAGATGGAAGGCTTCAAGCCCGGCATTATCGACAAATTGTTCCGCGACAATGCGACGCGGATTTTGGGGCTTGGGGATGCGCTTGCGAAGGCAGAGGCGGCGCGGGCAGCCCTGTAACCCACCAACCCGTCACCCTGAGCGAAGCATCAGGGTCCAGTTATCGAAAAGACGGCCCTGCGACTTCTGGATCCTTTCGCTTCGCTCAGGATAACGAGTGAACCCCCTAAACCTCCGCCACCTGCACCAGCTCCGCACGCGCCGCCGACTTAAACACCGCCTCCAACGCCGCAATCGTCTGCAACATCTGGCTCTGCGGCATCAGATACGTCCCGCGCCCGAGCGCCTGCGAGGCAAACGACTCAAGATTGGCGCGCACGGACGACGCAGGCGGATAATCCCGCACCACGCGCTCCTCGCCACGCAAAACGGTGGTGACGGTCCAGCCCTCCGGCGCCTCAGGATGCGTCTTGTCGCGGATCTCGGCCCAACCCTGGCTGCCGTAAAACGCCAGCCGCCCATCAAACGGCGTGGCCAGAATGGCGGTCAGCAGC
>CAITEF010000468.1 GCA_903891315.1 uncultured Rhodospirillales bacterium
GATCGTGACCGGATCGTTCATGGACTACCAGATGCCGCGCGCCGATGATTTTCCGGAATTTCCGGTTCTGTCGAACCCGGTTCCGACCAAAATGAACAAGCTCGGTGCCAAAGGCGCTGGCGAGGCCGGGGCGGTCGGTGCGCTGGCGGCGATGGTCGGCGCGGTGGCCGATGCAATCGGGGTTGCGCATATCGATATGCCATTGACGCCGGAGCGAGTCTGGCGCGCCATTCAGGCCAAAAAGAACGGAGGGTGATGATGCTTCGCCGGAACCTGCTGAAAACTGCTGCGGCCTCGCTGGCATTGCCCATGGTCGCGCGCGCGCAAAATGCACCGGTGAAAATCCGCTTCGGCTGGGCGATCACGCCCGCGCAATTGCCGCCGGTGATTTTCCAGAACACCGGGGTTCTGAAGCATTATGGCAAGAGCTACGTGGCCGAGCCGTTCTACTTCAAAGGCAGCGCGCCGCAGATCACCGCCCTTGCCGCGGGTGAGTTGGACATCGCAGCCCTCGCCTTCTCCTCGTTCGGGCTCGCGATCCAGAACGCCAAGATGGCCGATATCCGTGCGATCGGCGATCTCTATCAGGACGGCGTGCCGGGCTATTATTCGTCCACCTACGTTGTCCGCGCCGACAGCGACATCAAGAAGGTCGAAGACCTGCACGGCAAGACCATCGCCTCCAACGGTCTCGGCGGCGCCATCGACATGGCGATGCGCAAGATGCTGCGAGATCACGGGCTAGAAGATAAGCGCGACTACAAGGTCATCGAGGTCGAGTTCCCCAACATGGGGCCGATGCTGTCTGAGCAGAAAGTCGACATGGCCGGCATGGTCGCCCCGTTCTCGCTGACCGAGGCAAAGGCCGGTCGGGTGCGGCCATTGTTCACCATCAAGGATTCGATGGGTGTGGCGCAGACCACGCTGATGGCGTCGCGCGCGCCGTTCATCGCGCAGAACCGGGCGGCGTTGGTGGATTTCTTCGAGGATGTGCAGATCGGCACGCGCTGGCTGCTCAATCCGGCGAACCGCAAGGATGCGCTGGCGTTGGTGGCGCGGGTGACGAAGCAGCCGGAGGAGGTGTTCGCCGATTGGCTGTTCACCAAGGACGATTATTTCCGCGATCCGGCGGCGCGTCCCAACATTGCGGCATTGCAGGAGAATCTGAAGGTTCAGAAGGATCTTGGGTTCCTCAAGCTCGACATCGAGGCGGCGAAATATGCCGATCTGTCGCTGGTGGATGAGGCGGCGAAGCGGGGTGGGTGAGTTATCATCACACCAAATCGTCATTGCGAGCGAAGCGTCGCAATCCTGGAGCCAAAGGCACCGCTCTACGACACCTGGATCGCGACGCTTCACTCGCGATGACGGGTGACTGGCGCGCACATGAAATCAATGTCGTCGTTCCTCCTCCGCTGGTCCCCCCTCCTCCTTCTCGCCGTCGCCTGGGAGGCTGCCCCGCGTCTCGGCCTGATGAACCCACAATCGCTGCCGCCGCTCTCGACGGTGCTTGTGGCGCTCTGGGGGCTGGCGAAAGCGGGTGATCTGGTCGCCAATGCCGTCCCATCCCTGTTGCGTCTGATCGCGGGACTCAGCCTCGCCATCCTGATCGGCGTGCCGCTAGGGGCCGCGATGGCCACCTTCCGGCCGGTGCAAGTGATCTTCGCCCCCCTCGCCCGTGCGCTCTACCCGATGCCGAAATCAGCGCTGATCCCGGTGTTGCTGCTCTGGCTCGGGCTTGGTGACGCGTCGAAGATCACCTTGATCTTTCTCGGCTGTCTGCTTCCGATTCTGCTATCGGCCTATAACGGCGTACGCGGGGTGCCGCCCCGGCTGATCTGGTCCGCGCGCGGGCTCGGCTGCGGCAGGCTGACCATCCTGCGCGAGATCGCCATCCCGGCGGCGATGCCGGAATTGCTGGCGGGCATCCGCTCAGCGTTGTCGCTCTCCTTCGTACTGCTGGTCAGCTCCGAATTCCTGATGTCGCGTGACGGGTTGGGCTATCTGATCTCGTTTCTCGGCGATGGCGGTGCCTATGCGCCGATGTTCGCCACCGTGATCGTCGTCTCACTGCTCGGCTTCATGGCGGATCGCGCCTATCTGGCGTGGATGCGAAAGGCGCTGGTATGGCGCGGATGACACTGATCATTGAGGCGAGCGGATCGCTGGTCGCCGTCCTGTTGCTCTGGGCGCTGGTCACGCATGGCGGCGCGATCTCGGATTTCCTGCTGCCGTCACCCGCAGCGGTGGCCACGCGGATCGCCGATGACTGGCAAAGCGGTGACCTGCAAGCCAGCCTCTCGCTTACCCTGAAGAACACGCTGATCGGCTTCGGCCTCGCGGGCGGTCTCGGCACGGTGATCGGGATCCTGATGGCACGTGTGCGTGTCGTGAACTGGTTCTTCGACCCGCTGGTCTCACTCGGCTTCCCCATGCCGAAGATCGCGTTTCTGCCGGTGTTTCTGCTCTGGCTCGGCCCGACCGACACCGCGCGCATCACCATCGTCGCGGTCTCGGCGATCTTCCCGGTGATTGTGGCGGCTCAGGCCGGGGCCGAGGGGGTGGAGAAGACGCTGATCTGGTCCGCCCTCAGCCTGGGCAGCAACCGGCGAGAGGTGCTGTGGCAGGTGGTGCTCCCCGCCATCGTGCCGACGTTGTTCACCGGCTTACAGATCGCATTGCCGGTCGCCTTGGTCACCACGATTGTCGCCGAGATGCTGACCGGGGCGGACGGAATCGGCGGGGTGATGCTGGGTGCGATGCGGTTTGCCGATTCACCGGGCGTCTTCGCCGGAATCGTGGTGATCGCATTGACCGGGTTGGTGGTGATCCGGGCGATGGAGGTTTTGCGCAGGCGGTTGCTGCGCTGGCATCCGGAGACGCAGATTACGTGAGATCCGCCAAGAACGACGCCACATCTGGCCGCGTCGGCACAATTCCATTCCCTGCGAACCAATCCGCAATCCGCGCAACCTCATCGGCCTGGACTTTCCCAACCGGGCCGAGCGGCGGCGTGTTGTTGCGCCCGAGCCTGCTGGCGAGTGACACCGGCAGGCCAAGCTCCTTCGCCCACAGCGCGCCTGCCTCGACTGGATGCGCCGCTCCCCAGCGGTTCTCGCGCACAAGCACATCGAACAGCGTCTTCACCACCGGGCGATTGGCCGATAGATAATCCTGGCGGACGAAATACGTCACCGCGTTCTCGCTCGCACACGCCGCCCCATCGGCCAGCACCCGTGCCTCACCGCTCTCCACCGCGATGGACAGGAACGGGTCCCAGATCGCCCAGGCATCCACGTCACCACGCGCAAACGCCGCCTTGGCATCGACCGGGCCGAGATAAACGCGTGTGACATCCGCGAGCGAAATCCCGGCATTCTGCAATCCACGCGCGAGGATGTATTCCCCCGTCCCGCCCCGATTCACCGCCACCGACTTGCCACGCAGATCAGCCAGCGCTCGCACCGACGAGCCCGCTTTCACAATCAACGCCTCACCGCCCGGTGCCAAACGCTGATAGCCGAACAGCACCAACTTCACCCCCGCTGCTCGCGCAGTCACGAAGGCGGTCGAACTGCCGACGGTGACATCGACCGCATTGGCGTTCAGCGCCTCCAACGCCGGGGCTGCGGCGGCGAAGGGACCTGCCCATTCGACACTCACGCCCATCTGAGCAAGTGCTGCCTCCAGACTGCCATGAGCCTTGGACAACGCGAGATCGGAGGTCGATTTCAAATAGGCGATCCGCAGCACCGACTGCGCCCGAACGCGCCTGCTGGCGAGGGCTGTAAGGCCGGAGAGGGCAACGCTACGGCGCGTGATGAGAATTCTCATAGCCCAATATGTGGCATCACCGTGCCCCTCAATCCACCCCTGCTCTTGACCCCATGCCATGCAGCGGCAAAGGGTGACGCATGTTGCTCTCTGCCGATCATCTGGACCTGCTTGCAAGGCTCCGCGCCACCCGCCCTCTGGTGCACAACCTCACCAGTGCGACGGTGGCCAATTTCACCGCCAACGCGCTGCTCGCTGTCGGCGCATCACCTGCGATGGTGGAAGACCCGGAGGAGGCGGCCCAATTTGCGGGCATCGCGCAGGCGGTCTCGGTCAATCTGGGCTCACTGACCGCGACACGCCGCGCCTCGATTCTGGCCGCTGTCGGTGCAGCACAAAAGCATGGAACACCCTGGGTGCTCGACCCGGTCGGTGCGGGCGGCATCTCGGCGCGCACCGCGTTTGCCGAGGAGCTTCTCGCGCATCACCCAGCGGCGATCCGGGGCAATGCATCGGAGATCTTGGCACTCGCTGGAGGGACTGGCGGCGGGCGCGGCGTGGATAGCTCGCACGCCTCTGATCAGGCGATTGCCGCCGCTGAAACACTCGCCCGCGGCAGCGCCGCCGTGGTGGCGGTGACCGGCGTGGTTGATTACGTCACCGACGGCACGCAGACACTCGCCGTCCATGGCGGACACGCGATGATGACGCAGGTGACCGGGATGGGCTGCGCCGCCTCCGCCATCGTCGCCGCCTTCGTTGGGATCGAATCAGATCATCTGCGCGCAGTGGCAGCCGCGTTGTCGGTGGTCGCCGCGTCTGGCACCAGTGCCGCAACCAAATCCCAAGGCCCCGGCTCGTTCGCGGCCGCCTATCTCGACGCATTGGCAGGATGAGATGTTGCTCCCGAACCTTCACAAGACCCTCAACACAGCACTCGACCCCGCCGATGCGGCAGCGCTCGGGCCAGACGGTGCGCGCCGCATTGCCGAGTTCCTGGCGTGGCGCGATCCGAGCGCAGAGACGCCGCTCCTCGCCCTGCCCGCCCTCGCCGCCGATCTCGGCATCGCCAGCCTTGATGTGAAAGACGAGGGCAAACGGCTCGGCCTTGGCAGCTTCAAGGCATTGGGCGGTGCCTTTGCGGTGATGTTGCTGGCGCTGGAGGAAGCAACCCGGCAACTGGGTCGGCCGGTCTCCTATGCTGATCTGCATGCGCCGGACGTGGCTGCGATTGCCCGCGCGATGGTGTTCGCCTGTGCGACCGACGGCAATCACGGCCGCTCTGTCGCCTGGGGCGCGCAATTGGTGGGCGCGCGGGCGGTGATCTTCGTGCATCGCGAGGTGAGCCAGAACCGCATCGACGCGATTGCACGCTACGGCGCTGAGATGCGAGTGGTCGATGGAACCTATGACGAGTCGGTCGATGAGGCGACGCGTGTGGCCACGCAAGAGGGCTGGACCCCGGTCTCCGACACCTCCTGGCCCGGCTATGAGCGCATTCCGCTGATGGTGATGCAGGGCTACACCGCGATGATCGCCGAGGCCATGGCGCAACGCGACGCACCGCCCACCCATGTCTTCGTCCAGGCGGGCGTCGGCGGCGTGGCGGCGGCAGTGGCTGGGCATCTGGCCCTCGTGATGGGCGACAAGCGCCCGGTCTTCGTCGTCGTCGAACCCGAACACGCCGCCTGTATCCTCGTCGCAGCACAGACGGGCAGCCCCACGCGCATTCCGCATGAGCAGGCCACCGTGATGGCGATGCTCGAATGCTGCGAGGCCTCCCCCGTCGCGTGGCGCGTGCTCAGCCGGGTAGCCGATGCGTTCATGACAGTGCCGGACGAGGCTGCGATTGCGGTGATGAACCGTCTCGCCAAACCTGCAGGCACTGATCCGGCGATTGTCGCCGGCGAGAGCGGCGGCGCGGGGCTGGCCGGGCTGATCGCGGTGGCGGGCAATCCGGATTGGCGCGCCGCCATCGACCTCGGCCCGAACTCCCGCGCGCTGGTGTTCAACACCGAAGGGGCGACCGATCCGGCGCGCTATCGGGAGTTGGTCGGATGAGCAATCTCGCCATCAACGCCGAGCGTTTTCTCGCCCGCTTGAAAACTTTGGGAGAGATCGGACGCGACGATCAGGGCCGTCTGGTGCGCCTCGCTGGCACCGATGCCGACCGCGCGGGACGCGACCAGCTTGTCACTTGGCTGGGTGAGGCGGGGCTTGCGGTCGAAATCGACCAGATCGGCAATATCTTCGGCATCTGGACTCCGGAAGGCGCGCACGGCGATCCGGTGCTGGTCGGCTCGCATATCGACAGCGTGATCGATGCCGGAATCTATGATGGCTGCACCGGCGTGCTCGGCGGGCTGGAGGTGATCCAGACATTGAAGGAATCGGGCATCACCCCGTCCCACCCCATCGCGGTCGCCGCCTTCACCAACGAGGAGGGCGTGCGGTTCGCGCCTGACATGACAGGCTCCCTTGTCTTCGTGGGCGGGCTGAGTGTCACAGACTCTCACACCAGCATCGGCACCGATGGCGCGAGGCTGGGTGCGGAATTGGCGCGGATCGGCTATCACGGCGCGCGCGAGCCGGGCTTCTTCAAGCCGCACGCCTATGTCGAACTGCATATCGAACAAGGCCCGATCCTGGATCGCGACGGCATCGCGGTTGGAGCGGTAGAAAATTTGCAGGGGATTTCCTGGCAGCGCGTGACCATCTCAGGTGTCGCCAACCACGCGGGCACCACACCGATGGACATGCGCCACGATGCCGGGTTTGCGGCGGCGAGTGTGATCACCTTCCTGCGCTCCATCGCCACGGGCGGCACGGTGGCGACGGTGGGCACGATCCGCTTTATCCCCGACGCGATCAACGTGATCCCGTCGCAGGCCGCCTTCACTGTCGATCTGCGCGACCCCGACGAGACGCGCCTCCAGGCGGCGGAGGCAGCTCTTGCGGCCTATCTCGATCAGATCGCCAAAGCCGAGGGGGTCACCATCTCCACCGAACGCCTCGCCCGCTTCGCGCCGGTGATGTTCGATCCGGCCATCGTCGGGATGGTGGAGGACGCAGCCCATCAGCGCGGCTTGTCGGTCCGGCGGATGACCTCCGGCGCGGGCCATGACGCGCAGATGATGGCGCGGTTGGCCCCGACGGCGATGATCTTCGTCCCAAGCGTCGACGGCATCAGCCATAACCCGCGCGAACACACCGCCCCCGACGATCTGGTCGCCGGGGCCAATGTGCTGCTCAGCGTGGTGGAGCGGCTGGCGCGCTGAGCCTGCGCACCCAATTGCGTGCCGGAACCTCGATCCGGCGATAGGACAGGCCGGAGAACGCCAGCACCAGGGCCAGCGTGATCGTGTTCGCCGCCATCCGTGCTGGCATCTCGCCGAGCCCTGCCGTGATGCCGATCAGCCCATCGCGCAGCGGGATCGCCGCCGCATGCCAGAGATAGAGCGAGAACGAGATCGTCCCCACCCAGCACATCCAGCCGGACGCAAACACCCGCGCCACCGGAGAGGTTGCCTGCGCCAAGCCTGGCAGCAAAAGGCAGAAGGCGATCAGGAAGGGAAAATCCATCGATTTGAACGGCAAGGCGGCCGCCATCACAACGAGGCATCCCAGCATCCAGGCGGTGCCGCCAAACCGCGTCACCCGCCCCGCCGCCTCCCACCAACGCCAGATCAGCAGGCCCAGGGTGAATTCCGGCGCACAGCGCAGATAAAGCAGCCGGTTGTCGAGCACGCCGAGCGACCCCGCGATGCCGCCATTCCACGTCACCTCCAGCACCGATGTCAGCATCAACAGCGCGACGCAGATCACCGCGATAACGATTGTCCAGCGCTGCGACAATCGGACGCCGATCAGGCAGAATATCGGGAAGAACAGATTGGGCGTCCATTCCACACTCACAGCCCAACTCGGCCCGTCAATCGCATCAACGTCCCAAAACGTGGTGTCGGCCATCAGCAGGTTGGAGGCGACCACGCCAGGCGTGATCCAATCCTCCCCACGCGCAAGAGCCAGCCCCAGGCAGACCAGCGTCGTCAGCAGATAGAGCGGATAGAGCCGCGCAAGCCGGGAGATCAGAAAATGCCAATAGCCAGCCCACACCGACTCCCCCACGCGCGAAGCATGCGCGAGACCGAGCACGAAGCCAGACATCACCATGAACAAATCCACCGCCGCATAGCCGTGCAGGGCCATGGCATATCCAAGCTTTGGCAATTCAGGCCCCGCCCAATGGCAAGACACCACCCACAACGCGGCGAGGCCGCGAATGCCGGTAATTGGTTTGATTTCGGATTGGACTCGCGGCCCAGGACTTGATGCAGACACACGATCCTCGATTCAGTTTTTCAATCAAGAACCATTCGTACGTCAATATTCAGTAGATCATTAATAATACAACAAAACCACCAGCTGATCGGATCTGCCAAGGACTTTCCCAACAGCACGATCTATACTCTGAAGGTCCACGGTGCCGTTACCTGGACATTCGGAAGGAGAGCAACGATGCGGTTCAGCATCGCCATCAAGTTCCGATTTTGGAAGTAGCGGCTCAGGTTGCATCCGAGCCGCCCGTAGCTCCCTCATTCGGGCGGTGGGTCGCCTCGCGGTGGCCCGCCGGTTCGGAAGGTAAAGGCACCGTGGGCACCTTTCAAGCAATTTGGCCAAACCAAGCGTGACAGACGCGTCAATTCGACCAACAATCAAGATGTCATGCATTTGGGGAGAGGCATCATGTCCAGCAGTGTCGGGCCGATGGTAGAAGAACAGGCACCAGGCATCGATCCGCGCAATCTGTTGTGGTCGGCCTTGGCAATTGGCGTGATGATCGCCGCCATCCAATTCGACAATCGGTGGCTGCTGAATTTCCTGCATGTGATCGCAGGCGTGCTGTGGACCGGCATAGATCTGTTTATGGGTTTCGTGTTGGGCCCGATCATGCGCCGCCTGCCGCTGCCCGCGCGTCGGGCGGTGATTTTGCGGCTGATGCCGAAAATGCTGTTCCTGATGCCGACGCTGTCTATCTTGACCTCGACGGCTGGCTACTACCACGCCAAGCAAATCGGCTTTCTTGACATTGGATATCCCGAGTTCGGCTGGGTGCTGGCAGCGCTGATCATCGTCGGAATCTTGACGGTCCAAGGCATGGGCTTGCTGCTGCCGACCAATCTGCGGGTCTATCTGGAACTGCGCAAACCGGCGCCAGACGGTGCCAAGATCGGCCGATTGATGCAGCGCTACATCGTCTACACCGCCATGCAGGGCATCGGGCAGGTCGCGATCATCGTCGTGATGGCGCGGTTCGTGACGGGGCTTTAAGCCCCGTCACGCCAATCTCAGACGTCGTTCAGGCGATGCACGTCGTGAATGGTGATGCCGCTGCCGCCAATCGGCATTTCCAGCCAATGGCGCTGGCCGAGCGTGCGCTTGGTGTCCTCGTAGCCGCTAGCCCAATGCTCGCGCATTGAAGTGCCCGAGAATTCGTGGTCCTTGGCGTGCCCCTCATAGGCCTTCTGCTGATAAATCATCTGTACGATGTTGATCGCAGGCAGAGACGCCAGCTCTTTCTTGAGTTCGGCCTCTTCGTTGGTGAGCAACGCCTCCGGGATTTTGTCCAAAGCCGTGCGCAGATGCATCTTCCATGTCTGCAGCTTGCGATAGACATCGGTCGTCAGCCGGGTGCGCGAGGAATACATGATGTCCTTGTGCCGCCCCAGCACGTCCTCCATGTCGCGCGGCAAGGTGCCACGGGCGCTGAACAGGTCGACCTGGAAGACCAGCGTGTTCATGCCGTCGTCCTGGTCGAGCAGATGCTGCAGCGGCGTGTTGGAGACGATGCCGCCGTCCCAATAGTAATCAGTCCCGATCTTGACCATCGGCAGCGACGGCGGCAGCGCGCCGCTGGCCATGATGTGCTCGGGGCGGATGGTTTGCCGCGAATTGTCGAAATAGATGAAATTGCCTGTCAACACGTTCACCGCGCCCACCGCAAAACGGCAGGCCTGCTCGTTGACCATGTCGAAATCGACGAGTTCCTGCAGCGTCTCTTTCAGCGGCGTGGTGTCGTAGAAGCTGGTCGCGGTCGCAGCCCCTGCCGGGCTGAGCCAAGGATTGACCGGGTGTGGCTTGAAGAACCCGGGCTGGCCCTGGCTCATCGTCATCATCGCGCTGGCCGCATTGCGGGCGCGACGATAGATGTCGCCGTCCGGCGTATAAGCCCAGATCCGGCGCTCGGTGATCCGGTCCCAGAACTGGCGCAGCCGCTCGATGCGGCGGTTGCGGGGGTTGCCCGCGATGATGGCGGCATTGATCGCGCCGATTGACACGCCGGTCACCCAATCGGGCTCGATGCCCGCTTCATGCAACGCCTCGTAAACCCCGGCCTGATAGGCCCCGAGCGCGCCACCGCCCTGGAAAATCAGCGCCACTCTGTGGCAACGCTCCGGCTTCCAGGAGCTTGGCAGATGCGCCAACCCCTCGTCACGGTCGTGACGCTCAAGGCCGGGCTGCTGTTCGACTCGCTTGTCCATGGGGTCGGCTCCAACCGGAAACTGATTGCGCGTCACAACCATTTGAGAACGCGGCAATAATGATCCGAGCACCCGCAGCGACAAAGCTTCCACCGCAACACTGTGACATCCAAGCCGCGGAAATGTGACATCTTCTCCAGGATTTCATTTTCTCAAAAAATTCAACGAAATGGATTCGAGTGGAGGCAGTCAGAGCAGTGTCACCAGATTACTTTGTGGCAAACCTTCAGAATTGAAAGGCCTTTCAAATGTCCAAACGCACTGCCATCGTCACCGGTTCCACCAGCGGCATCGGCCTCGGCATTGCCCGAGCTCTCGGCATGGCCGGCCATAATCTGGTCATCAACGGTCTCGGCGATCCCGCCGTCATTGAAGCCATCCGCGCGGAACTCGCCGCCGAGACCGGCGCTGAGGTGATCTACGACGCGGCCGACATGTCCAAACCGGACGAGATCGCCGCGATGATCACCAACACCATTGCGCGCTTCGGCCACGTCGATGTGCTGGTCAACAACGCGGGGATCCAGTTCGTCGCCCCCATCGAGACCTTTCCGCCGGCGCGTTGGGACCTGATCATTCAGATCAACATGTCGGCCGCCTTCCACGCCATCCAGCATGCCCTGGCCGACATGAAGTCGCGCGGGTTCGGCCGGATCATCAACGTGGCCTCGGCCCATGCCTTGGTCGCCTCGCCGTTCAAATCGGCCTATGTCACGGCCAAGCACGGCATCGCAGGCCTGACCAAGACGGTGGCACTCGAAGCCGCCGAGCATGGCGTGACCGTCAATGCGGTCTGCCCCGGCTATGTGCTCACGCCGTTGGTGGAGAAGCAGATCCCCGAGCAGGCCGCCGCCCGCGGCATCAGCGAGGATGCGGTGATCCGCGACGTGCTGCTCGCCGCCCAGCCGACCAAGCGCTTCGTGACCGTCGAGGAAGTCGCAGCCCTCACGGTGTTCCTGGCCGGTGACTCGGCAGGCTCGATCACGGGCGCGATCATCCCGATCGATGGTGGCTGGACCGCGCATTAATCGACGCCTCAATAGGAGATCGCATTATGAACGTTGCCGATATTCTCAACCTTCCGTCGATGCCGCTGGCGAGCCCGAGCTATCCAAAGGGCCCGTATCGCTTCATCGACCGCCAATACATGATCATCAGCTACGAGACCGATCCCGAGATCATTCGTGAACAGCTTCCCGAGCCGCTGGAGCCGGTGGAGCGCCCGCTGGTGCATTACGAATGGATCAGCATGCCCGACAGCTCTGGCTTCGGCAGCTACACCGAATCCGGTCTGGTCATCCCGTGCCGCTACAAGGGCGAGGAGATGAACTTCGTCTCGCAGATGTATCTGGACGATGATCCGCCGATCGCCGCTGGCCGCGAGATCTGGGGATTTCCGAAGAAATACGCGCACCCCAAGCTTGAAGTGGTCAAGGACACGCTGACCGGCACGCTGTCCTATTCCGGACAGCTCGTGGCGATGGGCACCATGGGCTATAAGCACGAGAGCATGGCGGGAAGCATGGAGCGCACGGCGGCGTCGCTGGCAAAAACCGCCGTCAATCTGAAGTTTATCCCTGGTGTCGACGGCACGCCCGCGATCTGCAAGCTCGTTGCCTACAACCTGACCAACATCACGATGAAAGGCTCCTGGACCGGCCCTGGCCGTCTCCATCTGATCCCGCATGTCAATGCCCCGGTCGCCGACCTGCCGGTGCGTCGCATCGTTGGTGCCTCGCATTTCATCGCTGATCTGACCCTGCCTTATGGCCGGGTGATCCACGATTATCTGAATCCCTAGGAAAATCAGCACCCTAGTGTCGACTGAACCAGAAATTAGATCCAACGAATTTCTGGTTCACGACACTAGAAACATATGATTTTAGAGCAACGCCGCCACCTCCGCATGCGCCCCAACTCTGTCTTGCCAAATTGTTGGCTGTTCTGATGCAGCCTCCGGCGACAGTGTTGGGGCAACAAAGCGAGCGGGGGGCGTCATGAAACCAAAGATCGGGATGATCGGCATCGGGCTGATGGGGCATGGGATTGCCTGGAACATCGCCAATGCCGATTACGGCCTGACCATCCTCGACCACCCAGGCAACCAGAAGGTGGACGATCTGCGTGCGATGGGCACGCAGGTGGCAGCCAGCATCGCCGATGTTACCAAAGCCTCTGACATTGTCATTCTCTGCGTGACCGGCTCACCGCAGGTCGAGGCAATTCTGACCTCCCCCGATGGCGTGATTGCCAATCTCCGACCGGGCATGATCGTCGTTGATTGCTCGACGGCTTTGCCCGATTCCAGTGAGCGAATGGCAGAGGCGGTGGCGGCCAAAGGGGCGCGATTCATCGACGCCGCGATGACAAGGCTGCCGAAGAACGCGCGCGAGGGCACGCTGAACCTGCTGATCGGCGGCGATGTCGCCCTGCTGGAAGAATTGCGCCCGCTGCTGTCCACCTTCGCCGAGAACATCGCCCATATCGGCGGTGTCGGGGCTGGGCATCGGATGAAGCTGTTGCACAATTATGTCTCTCTGGGCTTCATGGCGTTGCTCGCCGAAGTCTCAGCGCACGCTCAGCACGCCGGGATCGCGCCCGCGACGCTGATCGACGTGCTCGCCCAAGGCGGCGGCGGTGGCGCGGCTCTGTCGCGGATGACGCCGTTCCTGATGACCGGCGATCCGTCCAACGTGGCGTTCTTCATCAGCAACGCGGCCAAGGACCTGACCTATTATCGTCAGACCGCCGAGGTCTCGGGCGTCTACCACCAGATCGCCGACGCCGTCGGGCAGACGCTGGATTCGGTGGTGGCCGCAGGAAACGGCCAAGCCTTTGTTCCGCAATTGGCGAACCTGCTCAAAGCGCCACAGGTCTGAGAAAGCAGCCTTACTCGGCCTTCAGCTCCGTCAACGCCTTCTGCACCATGTGATAATCCTCGCTGCCTGAGTCGAGCTTGGCGAGCAGGCGGGTCCAGTCGCCCCGCGCCTCGGCCCTGCGGCCTTCGCGGGCGGCGACGATGCCGAGATACCAGAGCACTTCCGGCGCGTCCGGTGCCACGGCGGAGACCTCGTGCAGCAACGTCACCGCCCTGGGTGGGATCGGGTCGGTTGGCTCCAGACGGGCGATGAGGGTGGCAACCGATTCCAGCTTGATCGTCGGATCATCCGGTCGCAACGCCGCCGCATGGTCGAACGCGTCCGTCGCCTGGTCGTATTTTCCCGAAACACCATAGGCATTGGCCAATCGCAGCCAGCCATCGACATCATTGGGGTTGGCCTTCAGCTTCGCCGCCAGCTGATCGACCATTGCGGCGACCATCTTTTCACGGTCTTCCGGCGACATCTTGGCAGCCTTGGCCATCTGATCGTCCGTCGGGCCTTTGTGCGGATCGGCGGCGGCGGCCTGTGCTGCCGGGAGCTTCGGCGGCTCGAACCCGCCAGAGCGCGCGGCGGCGGCGACGCGGTTGGCGATCTCCTCGCGCATCGGGTCGTCATCGGCCAACGCGCTCGCCAAACTCACCCATTCATCGACCGCCTTGCGCGCCTCGCCGGCCTGCGAGTCGGCAAGTGCCAAATAGAAGCGGGCGATCTCGTTGCCTGGCTGCGCCCCGAGCGCCTTGTTGAACGCCTCGCGCGCTGGCGGCAGCACAACACCCTGGGCGCCGAGCACCAGCATCTCACCATAGCCTGCGAACAGCCCGGCACTCTTGCGGCCAAGATCAATCGCGCGGCGATAGGCATCGGCCGCTCGCTGCCAATCGCCGATCCGCGATTCGGTGCGGGCATAGAGTTCCCAGCTCTCGGCGTCATTCGGATCGGCGGCGAGTTTCTGTTGCAGCTTCTCCGCCGCCGCCCGGAAATCCGAGTGGCCCGGCGGTGCCGCCGGTGCCGCCGCATCTTTCGTCTCCGCCGCAGCGGCTGCTCCGACCACATGCGCGGTGTCGGACAACGCAGGAGCGCCAAGCTGCCAGTAGAGACCACCCGCCCCGCCGGCCACCAGCACCGCAAGCACACCGGCCAAACGCGGGCTGCGCAATCCGGTTGCAGGAGTGGTGGACGGTGTGTCGCTCACTGCGAGCAGGCGGCGTTGGATTTCCAGCCGTGCGGCCTCCGCCTCCGCGACCCCGATCACCCCGCGCGCCAGGTCGGCTTCGACTTCGGCGAGCTGGTCACGATAGACCGCGCGGTCAAACTGTCCGCGCGCCAACGGGGTCACCCCTTTGCGCAACAGCGGACGCAGCGTGATAGCGATGATCAGCAACAGCAGCGTCACGGAGGCAACAACCAAGGCAGTCATGATTCATGCTCCTGCATGAGAGCGGCGAGCCGGACGCGGTCGTCCTGGCTGAGAGGGGGAGCGACTTCCGTCGCGTTGGACCGGTGGCGCATCCAGACGAAACCGCCACCCAAAGCCACCGCCAGCAAAATGAAGGGCCCGAACCACAGCACCAGCGTGGCGGGATGCAGCCGGGGCTGCAGCAGGACGAACTCACCATAGCGGTCGACAATCGCCTGCACCGCCTGCTGATCGCTGTCGCCGGCCACCAGCCGCTCGCGCAGCAAAGTGCGGATGTCATGCGCCAGACCCGCATTGGATTCGTCGATGGTTTCGTTCTGGCAGACCAGGCAGCGCAGCCCGGTGCTGATCGACCGCGCGCGAGCCTCCAGCGCCGGATCGGCAAGCTGCTCGTTTGGCTCCACCGCGAAGGCGGAGCCGGAGAGCAGCAAGAACGCTGCAAGGCACAGAGAGCGAAGAATGGGCCTCATGATCCGCCAAGGTCCTTCAACATCGGCAGCAATTCCTGCTGCACCTGTTGCGCCGTCATCGGGCCGGTGAATTTCTTGCGGATATGACCGGAGCCATCGACCAGATAGGTCTCCGGCACGCCATAGACCCCGAAATCGAGCCCCGCGCGCCCGTCATTGTCGATACCAACCGCGCGGTACGGGTTGCCGAACTGGGTGAGCAGGCGGCGGGAATCCTCCGGCCGGTCCTTGTAAGCGATGCCGTAGAGCGGGATGTGCTCCTTCTCGGACAGACGCATCAGCAGCGGATGCTCCTCGCGGCAGGGCACGCACCAGGAGGCGAAAAAATTCACCACGAACGGCTTGCCCTTCAATCCCTCGCGCGAGATGCCGTCACCGGACAGACCGGCGAGCGAGAAGGCCGGTGCCTCCTTGTCGATCATCACCGAGGGCAGCACGTGCGGGTCGTATCCCGGCTGCAAGGCGAGGACAAAATATCCGGCAAGCCCCAAGAAGAGCAGAACCGGCAGAAGATAAAGCGCACGTTTCATCGCGCTCACTCCCCTGCCACGGCGGCATGTGCGGCGATCCGTCCACCGCGTGCCTTGGCGGCTACGCCAATGCGCCAGCGACGGTCGCTCAGCGAGACCATGCCGCCCAACGCCATGATCAGGCCGCCCAGCCAGATCCAGGACACCATCGGCTTCCAATAGGCGCGCACCGTCCAGCCGCCCTGATCATCCTGGTCGCCCAAGGCAAGATAGAGATCGGCCACCAGACCGGAGCGGATCGCGGTCATGCCGGTGGTCTGGTCCTGCAATGGGAAATAGCGGCGCTGCGGGTGCTGGGTGGCCACAAGCCGGCCATCACGCCAGACCTCGATCGTCGCATCGTCTGCAGTGAAATTCGGCCCTTGCAGGCGCTCGACCTTGTCCAGATGAAGCACATAGCCTGCCAGCTTCACGTCGGAGCCCACCTGCATGAAGCCGAGATATTCCTGATCGAACGCCTGCACCGAAATCCCGGCCACCGTCACCGCGATGCCGAAATGCGCGAGGGTCATGCCAAGTGCTGCGCGCGGCAACCCTTTGGCGCGTCGCCAGCTTTGCTGCGGTGAGACGCGGAAAAGGCGGATGCGGTCAGCATATTCGGTCAGCACGCCAAGCGCCGTCCACAGACCAAGTCCAAGGCCGAGGATCGCCAACACCGGCCCGCCGGTGGTGATGTAGAGCAGCACAAGCACCAGCACGACGCATGTGCCGAACGCCAGATACAACCGCTGCATCGCAGCCCCGAAATCGCCGCGCTTCCAGGCCAGCATCGGGCCCACCGCCATCGCGATCAGAACCGGGACCATCAGCGGCACGAATGTCCGGTTGAAGAACGGCGCACCCACCGAAATCTTTGGCCCGTTCACCGCGTCGAGGAACAGCGGATAAAGCGTGCCGAGGAACACCGTCGCCGCACAGGTCGCCAGCAACACGTTGTTGAGCAGCAATGCGCCTTCGCGCGAGATCGGCGCGAACAGACCGCCCGCTTTCAAAGCCGGTGCACGGATGGCGTAGAGCGAGAGCGAGCCGCCGATGGCCAGCACCAGAAGGCCCAGGATGAACGCGCCACGTCGCGGATCGACGGCAAACGCATGCACCGAACTCAGCACGCCGGAGCGCACCAGGAAGGTGCCGACCAAAGAGAGGGAGAAGGTGATGATGCAGAGCAGCACCGTCCAGCTCTTCATCGTGTCGCGCCGCTCGACGACAATGGCGGAATGGATCAGCGCGGTGCCGACAATCCACGGCATCAGCGAGGCGTTCTCCACCGGATCCCAAAACCACCAGCCGCCCCAGCCCAGCGTGTAATAAGCCCACCAGGAGCCGAGTGCGATGCCGATGGTCAGGAAGCACCATGATGCCAGCGACCACGGCCGCACCCAGCGCGCCCAGGCGGCATCCACCCGGCCTTCGATCAGAGCGGCGACGGCGAACGAGAACGCCACCGAGAAGCCGACATAGCCCAAATAGAGAAACGGTGGATGGAAGGCCAAGCCCGGGTCTTGCAGCACCGGATTGAGGCCGTTTCCGTTGTCTGGCGCAGGCCAAGTGCGCAAGAACGGGTTGGAGGTGAACAGGATGAAGGCGAGAAACCCCACCGCGATCATCCCCTGTACCGAGAGCACGCGGGCGCGCAGATCGGGCGGCAGATTGCTTGAAAACACCGCCACCGCCGCACTGCACAGCGAGAGCATGAACACCCAGAGCAGCATCGAGCCCTCGTGGTTCCCCCACACGCCAGTGATCTTGTAGAAGAGCGGTTTGTCGGTGTGGCTGTTCTGCGCCACGTTGATGACGCTGAAATCCGAGACGATATAGGCGTGCATCAACGCAGCCATCGCCAGCGCTATCAGCGCGAACTGGGCGAGAGCGGCTGAGCCACCAATCTGCATCCAGCCGGTATTTCCGCGCGACGCCCCGATCAGAGGCACAACGGCCTGCACAATCGCCACGCATAGCGCGGTAATCAGTGCAAAATGGCCAAGTTCCGTCACCATGTTCAAACCCCCTGCGGCCGCAATCAGACGCCACTGCCTGCACAGCACTGCGCCCAAGATACAGCGTGATCCCCGGTGATGAGCATTCCTCCGATGAAGCAGTCGGGCATTGACCTCGATCAATGCCTTTCGACTCAGAAATATCAATTATCCAAACGAAGGATAGTGATTTTGGGCACGTCGAGCCCAAAAAAATCCTAAGCTATCGTGGGGATGCACAAATTGTCAGGATCAGGTGGAGGCATCATGTTGAGCGCTATCTCGCTTGACAAAAATCAATGCCTCCAACAACAAATGGTGGACCAGCTCCAGGATTTGATTTCGACTGGAAGACTGAAGCCTGGCACTCGGATGCCCTCCACGCGCATGCTCGCAGAACAGCTTGGCGTCTCGCGCAATACTGTCGTGCTCACCTATGACCGCCTGATCGCCGAGGGCAAACTCGAGACTAGGCCGGCACAGGGCACCTTCGTGGTCGAGCCGGTGAGCCATCGGCCGCATCTGCGGGTGGTGGAAGGTGGTGAGGCACATGAGATCAACATGCCGCCGCCGCAGATCTGGCGGCCCGACCCGTCTTTGTTTCCGCTGGTGCGTTGGCGTGCGCTGTTGCGCACGGCGCTGGACACGCTGGGCTCGGGTGTCGCGCGGCAGCATCCTTCGGGCGAGCCCGCCTTGCGGCATGCCATCGCAGTCTGGCTGTCGGCTTCGCGCAATATCGGCGTGACGCCGGAGCAAATCGTCTTGGCCGAGAGCCGACATCACGCCGTCCATATCGCGGCCCATATCGGGCTGCGGCAGCAAGCCCATATCGTGCTGGAAGACCCCTGCGATGAGTTGACGCCGGCGGCGTTCAGCCACGAGGCCGCCAGCGTGACCCGCGTGCCGGTGGATGCCGACGGGATGCGGACCGATCTGTTGCCGAGCGGCAGCTTCGATCTGGTTTATGTCACCCCCACACATCAGGATCCGCTCGGTGCGATGCTCAGCCCGACACGGCGCCACGCATTGCTCGAATGGTCGAAGCGCTCCGGCGCGTTGATCCTGGAAGATGAGTCCTGCAGCGAACTGCAATACGGACATCGTCGCCTGCCAACGCTGTTCGAGTCCGACAGCGACGGCCATGTCATCCTGATGGGATCCTTCGCCGCGACTCTCGGCCCATTGCTGAATCTGTCTTTTTTGGTGGTGCCGCGGCATCTCTGCACCACGGCTGCCAACACCTGCCAGACAATCGGCGGCGTGCCGAGCCGGATCGAACAATTCGCTCTCGCCGAATTGCTGCAAGGCGGCAGCTATGCGCGCCATTTGCACCGGGTCAGCCGGGTCTACGCCACACGGCGCGACACGCTGGTCACCGCCCTGCACCGGCATTTCGGCGAGCGACAGACCGTTTGGGGCCATCAGGCCGGGCTGCATCTGGCGTGGTTCCCGCCCGCCGATTTCGCCCCGTCCGGACTGGTGGTCCATGCCGCACGCCGTTGTGGCCTCGATGCCATGACGCTCCCGTCCTCTATCACCCACAAATCGCCAGGCAGCCACGCTGTCCTGCTCGGGTTCGGCGCATTGTCGGAAACCCAGATCGACCAACGGGTCAAACGCCTCGCAGCCGCTCTGCCGCGTGACCTCGACATGGTCGCCTCGGTCGGCTGAGCGACGCCGCGCTCGTTCTCTCAGAAAGACAAGCGTGATGATTTGGGGTTGCGGCTTGTCCGCCCCCATTCGTCATTGCAAATGGACTGCAAAAATCCATCTCGGAACGAACTGGTCGCGGTGGATTGCTGAAGCCAGGGTTTTGGCCAGTCAATCCTGCGATGACCTCAAGCCAGCACCCGGTTCTCATACACAGAAAGGGCGCCGCGATTGCTCGCGACGCCCTTGCTGTTGGACGTTTATCTCGTTCAGAAGCGCATCCGCACCGCTGCACTGATCACGTGCACCGCTTCGTTGGGGTTATACGTCCCCGGCACAAATGCGTTGGCGTATTGCGTGGAACCGACGTTGTTCAGGAAGTCCTTGTAGTTGAACCTCTCGAAGGCATAGCCAAACAACACCGATGTCCTCGCGTTGATGGTGTATTCGCCTCTCACGCTGACGCTGAGCAGCAGCGACTTCACATCCGGCAGCGGCGTGAAGGCAGCCACGGCACCCGTCACCGGGCTGGTGATGCTCGCACCCAACGTCGTCACACCTTCACCCAGCCCATAGGCGGTGTCGCCGTAAGAGAAGTTGGTGTCGAATGTGATCTTCAGCTTCTCTGGGATCGCCTGCCAATCCGCGCTCACACCAGCCGATTGCACCGAGTTGGTGTCGCTCATCTGGTAAGGAACGCTATAGGCTGTGGCACCCGAACCACCCGCATACAGGGCGGATTGGTCGAAGTAGAGCTGCTGATAGGTGTAGAAGGCATGGACAGAAAACGCCTTCGACACTTCCCATGAAACGTCGGGGCCGATCGACAGGTTGTGATTGTTGCGCATGCCGACGGAGTTGGTCGGGTAGGTGTCTCGCGAGACCTTGCCCATCAGCGAGACCGCCACAGTGTCAAACGGCGTGGCATCCAACGTGGCCTTCACCTCGGTATGCTTGCGAGAGGCTTCGTAGAACATCACGAAGTTGGACGGGTTGTGCTGACCGTCGATGCTGGCACCGACGGTTGGGGCGGTATCAATGACGTTCCAGATGCCGTTCGGGTTGTAAGCCTGTGCCCAGCGGTTTTCATAAGCGCCACTGATCGAGCCAAAGAGCCCGCTCGTCACCGGCCCGCGCAGTTTCAGCGTGGTTCGGTTGGTCTCCGTGTTGGTCGCCAAACCGTAGCTGCGGAACATCTCGTCCACAGTGTCGTTCAGCGTCAGCTTGGTCTGGCCCCAAACCCGGTAGCCCGCTTCCGCCGTCAACGACTGGTGGCGGAAGGTGAACGGCGTGTAGATGTGGGAATCAACCGTGGTCGCACTGACCGGATAGACCAGATAATTGTTCCTCGGCGTCTCGTTGTCCCGGTTGTCGATCGTGTAGGCCACGCGCAGGTCGAGGCCTTTGATCGGCTGGCTGGCCAACGCAACATTGCCGAACAAAGTCTCCACCAACCCATTCAGATTTTGGGCTGGCAGTGTCGGGCTTGCCACTGCGGGGTTGCCCGACCCTTGTACGAACTGTGCGTTCTGCACCTGCACGCCGTAGCCAAGATTGACGTTCAGGCGAGAGTTCAACGGCAGGTTAGTACCAAAACTCACCTTGACCTGGTGCGCCGAGTTCGATGGCGGCAGCACATAGTTCCCAGTGATGGACCCATTCGCAGCACCGCCGAACGTGCTGTTGATGCTGTTTACGGGCGCCGCATGGTTGGTGCTCGTGCTGGCAAAGAAATTCCACGGGTTTTGCAAGTCGATCTGTGTCGCGTTGTCCTGGAACTGGCTGTAGGTATAGCTGATCTGAGCCTGATAGGCCCGGGTGTTATACGCCGCAGCGAGATCGAACCGATCAGTGTCGTAATTGATCGGTTGGATGAAGTAAGCCATGCCCGAAGTGAACGTCAGCGGCTTCTGCGTGCCGGTGAGGCTTGAGCCGGCCGGTGCATAGTAGCTCGGCGAAACCGACTGCAAGCTTGGAGCACCGCCGATCGTCAGGGATTGCTGCTGCCAGCCTTCCTTGTGCTCATGCCTCCAGCCACCGGAGACCACCCAGTCACCAAACTGATACTTCCCGTTGATGTTGGAAATATCGCGTTGCAGGCTCAACTGGCTGAACCCGGTGGTGACCGGAGTGGTGAGGTAAGGCTGCCAAACGGCGTATTTGGTGGCTGGGGGGCCACCGGTTGCGCCGAGAATCTGCTTGTAGTCCACCGACGCGCCGCCAGGGGTGTTGCCGGCGACCAGCGTGCCGTCCGGGTTGAAGACGCTCTGGTAGTTGTGGCCACCGTCATAGGAGATGCCGTCATAGGCAAACGACAACCCCCATTTGCCCTGCTCACCCGTCTGGATGTGGATCGAACGGTCGTCCAAGCCAAGATTGTCGCCTTGGACCTTGAAGTAGAACGTCTGACCCGAATCCCAGGCATCGCCGGTGGAGTAGTTCAGCTCGCCCAGAGCCTGGAAACCAGGGTCCTGGGCCGCGCTGTAGCGGTTGAACCAATCCGACCGGCCGCTGCTGTACTGGCCACCAATGGTGATCCAGTTTGGACTCAACGGCGCGGCTGCTTGGGCCGGGGTGTCGCTGACGTCGAAATCGTCAGCGAACGCGGCCACGGACAGCAGGGGCAGCAAACAGACGCTGGCTCCCAGCAAGGTCCTGAATGAAGACATTTTACCGAACATGTCAGTTACTCCGGACCCTTAACGGTTGAAATACGCGCCGTTGGGGCTGTTGGAACCATGGATCTGCGAGTGGCAGTTGACGCAGCCGCGAGCCATCAAGCGGATGTTCTCACCGATCTGACCGGGCAGGGTCGAACCACTGAACGGGGTGATCTGGTGCCCGCCTTCCTGGTGACATTCCTGGCAGAGATACGGCGGACGCTCGACGAGCAGGCGCGGCTGGCTGGAGCCGTGCGGCGTGTGGCAGTTGATGCAGTTCTCACGAACCGGCGCATGCTCCCACAGCAGCGGGCCACGCTTTTCCATATGGCAGGTGTAGCAGACCTCGTTGACCGTGAATTCCTTCAGCAGCTTCGGGCCAGCAGAGCCATGTGGATTGTGGCAATCAGAGCAAATGACCTTTCCTTCACGGATCGGATGGTGCGAGAACTTCATGCTGTCAGCGCGTTGTTCCGTGTGGCAGGTGAAGCACTTCTCCGGCTGGGTCAACTTGACCAGCACAGGATCCTTCGCATTGTGGACCGTGTGGCAATCATTGCAGGCAATATCGTTGTTTTGGTGCTGGCTGCCCTTCCAGTTCATCCGCAGACCGCTCTCGTGGCAGGTCAGACACTGCGCATTGCGGTCCTCGACCGAGGATTTGTTCGGTCCCTTGAAGAGAACGGTTGGCGAGTTCGAACGGCTGGCGACGTGCGCGGCGCTCGCGCCGTGGCAGTTTTCGCACCCTTCTTGGGCGAAGGGTGAGTGCTTGTCGCCCTGCACTGCGTGCGGCGTCTGCAGGATTGGCGTGACCTTGGCGTCGGTGCTGTGGCACTTCAAACACGTTTGAACGCCGCCTCCGGCGAAGGCTGCCTGCTGTGTGGGTGGTGCGGCCACGGCAGCCGCTGAGGCCCCCGTGGTCTGCGCCAACACCGGGAGACCGCTCAGAGCGACCAAGAACCCGGTGATAAGCGCCATTTTTAGGATGGAGCGCATGTCGTCAGAAATCCTGTCCCGTTTTGCTGCCCCCGGTGCTCCCAGAGGCAGCGCGTTACATCACTGCTTGACCGCAACGAGGTCGGTCTTGCCCTCGTTGAGGCTGAAAGACCGCTCGTACGAAACGTAATGAAAACGTTGCGCCGTGTGGCCGGAGTGGATGGCGAAGCCGAGATAGTAGGTGTTGCCCGCCGTGATCGCGCTGAATGGCGAAGCTGCCGCCAGCGGTCGCTTGATGGTCACCGACCAGCTGCCACCGGATTGGGTGGCTTCGGCGGTGACAACATTGCTCGGAGCCGCTGCCCGCTTGTCGAAGATGATCTGCGATGCGGCCTTGGCCGGCTGGCCCGGATTGAGAAGGGCTTGCCAAACTTCAAGTTGGTAGCCGTCGGCCTGCAGGCTGGCGAGCTTGTCGGGGGCTGCCAGCGTGTCTCCGCCGCCCTGACGGGTGATCTTCGCGCGGGTCTTGGACAGATACATCGTCCGGTTCGCGCCACCGGCGCTGGCCATACCGGCCGAGTCGTCATGGCAGGCCGCGAAGCAGCCGCCACGATTGGCTTCCGGCACCTTGCCGTCATTGAACATCACCGAAACCTTGGTGGCGTAAGCCGGGTCCTGCTTGGAATCCGGCTGCGCACCCTCGGCGAATTCGATGTGCACGTAGAGATCGGTGCCGTCGTTGGCCAGCTTGACGGTGGCCGACACCACGCCCGGCTTGCCCGCGATCGGAGTCGGCTCGATCGACGGCTTCTCACCGGTCTTGAAGACGCGCGGCGTGCCGGTGACGATCTGCGGACCCATGTCCTTCTCTTCACCGACATGGCAAGTCGCGCAGTCCTTGCCTTTGCGGAAATCCTCGGCCCCAGACATGTCTGCAGGGGTCAACGCCCATTCCCAGGAAGACTGACCTGGGTAGAACAGCACGACCTCCTTGCCCGGCACGCTTGCCCAGTTCACACCCGCGGCATTGGCCGAGATGCTAACAAGCAGGGCAGCAATGCTTGCGATCGTTGCTCGATGAGAAAATTTTATCATCTTTTCACTCGCTCGCTTTCTTGGTTATTCGTCAACGTTGAAGTCAGTTGGCGCCGGGGCTGCGGCTTTGACTTCGAAATTCTTGTGGGTGATGCCCTTGTGGCACTCGACGCAGTTGGCGTCGGTCTTGGCCGCATCAGCGTGCTTGCTGCGGGCCGACGGCTTCTGCTCGTCGGAGATCATCGAGCTGTAGTCGTGGCAGTGACGACATTCCCGAGCATTGCTGGCCGCAAATTTCGCCCAGACGTCCTTGGCAAGTTCAGGACGAATTTTTTCGAAATTCTCGACCTTGTTCATGCCTTCGAAGAAGTATGCGTAGAGTTCCTTGGCGGTTCCGACTTTGGCTTCGGCCTCAAGGATCCAGCTGTACTGTGGAACATGGCAATCCGGGCAGCTGGCATGAACGCCAAATTTGTTGGAGTAATGCGAGCTCTTCTTGTATTCCGGGTAAACGGTATCGCCCATCACATGACATGTGATGCAAAACTCGGTGTGATTGGTGTATTCAATCGCCGAGATCCAGGTAGCGAACACGCCCGCACCGAGAGCCACGCCAATCAATCCAAACAAGAAGTAATTGCGCTTGGCAGCAAGCCACGCTCTCCATTTCGGCGTTTTGGGAGTTGGTGCGGCAATTTCGCTCATGACGATAGCCTATCCTTCGGTTGCGCGGCGGGCAGATCGATCTGACCGTTGGAGTTCGCCGAACGCAGCAGCGCCGACACAATTCCTTCGCAACCGGACTATCTAACTGTTTAGCAATGCACCATAGGTCCACATTGCCCAAATTTTATGAGACCAGACGAGACGGCTCTATAATTTTATTATTAAAAACAACGCATTACATCGGTCCAGCCCAGGGGCGGCTCGTTCCATCGCATTATCACCCTAACCGATGCGTCAGAATCACCATGCGATGCCGACACTGACCTGCGTTATCCGCGCCAGCCCAGGATCTGCCTAATCTTTGGAAGCAGCGTCTCGTAATTCTCGTCCCAATCCTTCTGATCCGGCACCCAGGCCCGCTCGATCGGCAAAGGCTGCCACCACGAAGCCTCGCGCAGCGTCCCCGTCGCCGCGCGCCCGTCGACATGCCCGCGCAGCGTCGATTTGTTCTGCGCCAGTTCGACCACCTTCGCACCCTCCTCGGTGAAGAACCACGCCGAGAACAGCCGCGCCGCCGCTGGGTGCGGCGCATGGGCGGAGATTGAGAGGAACGTGTTGGCAAAGCTCGGCAGGCGTTCGGGATACATCCAGGCGGTGCGGTCCCCCTTGAGGAACTCCGCCATCGCCACCCCTTCCCAGTTCGGCACGAACACCGAAATCGCCCCCGCCGCCAAATCCTCGCGCCCACCCGCCGAGCCGGGATACAAACGCGGCTTCTGGGCGGCCAATTTCTCCAGAAAGGCCCGGCCATAGTCCGGCGTGCGCAGCAGCATCAGATAGAACGCGAACGCCACCCCACCGCCCGCAGGCTCGGTCAGCCCGATCCGCCCCACCAGAGAGGGGTCAAGCAATCCATGCCATGTCGCAAACCGCTTTCGGGCGTCTTCATGCGCAATCAAGCTCGGATTGTAGGACAGCACGATATCCGTCCAGCGCGGGCAATAGCCCAGGCCGGCGATCGTAGCGGAAGGGGCGAGTTTGCTGGCGAGATCGGGCAGCGTGTAGCGCAGATACAGCCCCTCATCGGCCAGATCGCGCAGCCCTGGTGGGTCCGAGCCGAAATTGACATCCATGATATGCTGCCCGGCGCGCTCTTCGGTGGCGAACAACTGGGTGGCGACCACACCCACCTTGCGGTCAAGCTGCACCTTGATGCCGAAGGCTGACTCAAAGGCGCGGCCCATATTCGTCGCCTCGTCGACCGGGCAGGAATACCGCATCAACAGCCGCCCCTCGCGCTGCGCGGCGGCGATCAAGGCAGGCGTGATCTCGACGGTTTCGACAGGATCGCCGGCATGGGCTTGGCCGACCAGGGCAGATGCGGCCAATGCACCAAGCACGGCCCGTCGCCCCATCAAACCGTCAACGCGAGCGCAGCGTGGCGATCCAGGAAGGCGTAGAGCCGGATCTTCGACGTCCGGGATTGCCACGGCGCTACGTGCCTCGCAATGACGATAGGAGTTCAACGCTCAGCCCCCACGAAGCCGCCCAACCGGACGGATCACCGCCCAATTGCGGTGCCACACCTTCCGTTCGCGTCGCGCTGCGCGAGAACCGTGCCGGGAAGGCGCGCACCGCCACCTTCTCTCCCGCCCCGGCCTCAACCTCGCGCACCAGCCCCAACGCCTGCGTCTGCGGATGCACCATCGTCTCATCGGCCCGCATATAGCGGGCGGCATTGGCGCCGTATTTGCGGATTTTCCCCACCAAGTCCTCGGCGGTGAAATTCGCAAACGCCACCTCATAGGTCTCGCGCATCTTGTGCACCAGCGAGCCATGGCCGGTCGAATTGCGGCCATTGGCGTCCAGCCGCTTGTCCTCCAGCAGATGCTCCAGCCCGACCTCGCCCACGAATTGCGTCCAACCCGGACGCCCCTCCGCGCCCACCGAACCACCGAAGGAGAAGAAGATCGGATCGTCCTTTGTCGTCCAACCCCGCTCCGGCGCATCATGCGGTCCGCCGACGCGGGGGCCGGAATACTGGTCTGGGTCGGATTGGGCGGCGAGTTGGATGCTTTTGAGGCTGATCAGCGCGTTGAGCAGCGAGGTTGAGACGCGCTGCCCCTGCCCGCTCTCCCGCCGCGCAAGCAACGCCGCCAGCACGCCCTGCGCGGTGAACACACCCGCGCCACAACTGCCGACATCCGCCCCCAGCCTGCGCGGATCATCGGCAGAACTGCCAAGATAGCGCGTGTAACCCGAGAAGGCCTGGGCGGCGAGTTCACAACCCGGCATTCCCGCCCAAGGCCCGCTCGCCCCCCAATCGCTGACATCTGCCACAATCAGGCGCGGATTTTCCGCCCACGGGGTCCCCAGCACATCCGCCAGCCCATATTCCGCCAGTTCGCCGGGGCTGCGATCGGTGATGAACACATCCGCGCCGCGCAGCATCTCGCGCATCACCCTGCCCGAAGCCTGCGCATTCTCCCCCAGCGTCAGCCCGTGCTTGCCGCGATTGAGTGCGAAGAACGCCGCCGCCATCCCATCCGGCTGCACCGGGGCCGCCTCGCGCATCCAATCGCCCTCTGCGGCCTCAACCTTGACGACCTCGGCCCCCAGATCCCCAAGCCGGAGGCCTGCCATCGGACCCGCGATCCCCTCGGCGAATTCAACAATGCGAATTCCTGCCAGCATCGCCTAAGCCTCCCCGCCCGCAAGCCACGCCCGCACCCGCGCGGTGTCCGCACCGGGGATCGAGGGAGGAGTCACCTCGCATTGTGTGGCCGAGAATTTCCACGGCGTTCCCGCCACGCTGACCGTGCCGAATTCCGGGCGGCTCACCTCGGCCAGCATCGTGTTCTCACTCACCTGGCGATGATAGCGGAACCCCTCGAAATCCTGCGCAATCTGGCAGACCACGCCATGACGCGGCAGCACGCGCAGCCACCAGATCGCAGGCTTTGCCGCAAACACCGGCTCCAACAACGCCGAGACCGCCTCACGGTTCGCCACCCTATCACGGTTGGAGGCGAAACGCGGATCGGTGTCCGCAGCCTCCAGCCCCAGCGCCTTGCACAGCCCGTCCCATTCCCGCTGCCGACGCACAGTGACAAACACGAACCGATCCCGCGCGCGGAAGGCCCGATCCGGCACGAAAGCAGGGTTCTCATGGCCCATCGGAATCATCACCCGCCCGGCCCCCTGCAACTCGGCAATCCGCGTCATCTGGATTTCCAGCGCCGCCTCCAGCATCGAGACCTCAACCTTCTGGCCCAGCCCCGAGACCACCCGCTCATTGAGCGCCGCCAGAATGCCCTCGGCGGCGATGCTTGCTGTGGTCAGATCGACGAAGCCAGTGAAGCGAAACGCCTCCACCACATCGCCCGGCGCGCCATTCGAGCAGGCAAACCCGCTGAACGCCTGCATGATCGGGTCCGCGCACCCCGCCTTCGCCAACGGCCCGATCTCGCCGAAACCCGAGATCGCCGCATAGACCAGACGCGGGTTGAGCGCCTGCAGCGTCGGCCAATCAAGCCCGAGCCGTTCGATGACGCCGGGGCGGAAGTTTTGCACGAAGACGTCACAGCGCGCGGCCAGATCGCGCGCCACCTGCCGATCCGCCTCGTTCTTGAAATCGAGCGTGATGTCCTGCTTGTTGACGTTCATCGAGATGAAATTCGTCCCCAGGCCGCGCTGCGTCGGCATCACCCAGCGCGTGCCGTCGCCGGCGGGCGGTTCGACCTTGATCACCTCCGCCCCGAGCATCCCCAGCAACGCCCCGGTCCACGGACCGGCGGCCATGATGCTGACATCCATCACCCGCAATCCGGATAGCGGACCGGCCATCACGCGTTCTCCTTCACAAAGCCCGCAACGAGTCGACAACGGCGCGGTCGAACACCAGACCTTGCACCTTGCGGATCTCCCGCTCGCGGAAGGCACGCTCCGAGGGGATGCGGATCTCATCCACACCTTCGGCACGCGGCGTCGCCTTGATGCGCTCGACAAGTTCCGTCATCTGCCCCTCGAACACGCCGGGTCCGAGCAGGATGGCCGGGTCGATGGCGATGAAGACGAAGCCGTAATCCTGCACCATGCCGCGCGGGATCGCCGCCCCCGCCAACAAGCCCAGCGCCTGAATCGCAAAGGCCAGCCCATAGCCGCGATGCCCGGCGAACGGGATCACCCCGCCCTTGACCACCTCGGCCGCATCCGTGGTCGGGCGGCCCTGCGCGTCGAAGCCGATGCCTTCGGGGATCGGCAGGCCGAGATGCTCATGCAGCAGCACCTCCCCCCACATGATCGAGGCGGTGCCGATGTCATAGACCACCGAGCCATGCTCGGCCGGAAAACCGATGGAGAGCGGATTGGTGCCAAGCGCCGGTTTCGTCCCGCCCGGCGGCAGCACGCGGGCCTTGGCCGAGCAGGTGTGAATGGCAACGAAGCCCGCGCGGGTGATCATCTCCACGTAATAGGCGTTGCGACCGCTGTAATAGCTGTCGCTCACCCCCACGACGGCGATGCCGGATTTCTTGGCGAGTTCAATCGCCTTCTCCGCCCCGCGATAACAGGCGATGTAGCCAATCTGGTTGCCGCCATCCATCAATGCCGAGACGGGCGTCTCGCGGATGATGGTGATCGGGCGCTGCGGCTTGCTCGATTTCTCATCACCGGCAATGGCCAGAATGCGCGGCAGCGAGGCGAAGCGGTAGC
>CAITEF010000469.1 GCA_903891315.1 uncultured Rhodospirillales bacterium
CTGGAGGAGATGAACGCCTCCGGCCGTCTGAACCCGCCGGTCAAAGTCGTGGCGTTTCCGACCCATGCGGTCGGCTTTCTGGCGTTGGATCAGGGCCGCACCGACGCGCATGTGACGCTGGATGTCGCCCTGCGCAGCTTGGCGGTGAATGCGAAGAACCCAGATGAATGGGTGGTGCACGGCCCCGATCTGTTTTGCATTCCGTCGGGCATCATCCTGCCGCAGAACGATTCGAAATGGCGGCGCACCGTCAACCACGCGCTCTGCTACACCGTGGCGGATGGCTCGTTCGACAAGCTCTATGACGAGTGGTTTGGCCCGCACAATCCCAAGGCTGGCTTCCCACTGCCGATGTCGCCGACCACCTACACCGTCATTCACAATGAATGCGCCTACGGCATCGAAAACTGGCTGAAGCGCTGACCGTGCCGATATTCGCCCGACGCTTGGACGGAATCGGCTTCTCCGCCTCGCAAGCCGCCATTGCCCGGAGCAAGGCAGCGCGCGAGGCGGGCGAAATCGTGCATGATTTCGGCTCGAAACTGGACACGCCCAAGCACGTCAAACAGGCGGCGATTGATTATCTGCACTCACCCAAGGCGGCGCTCTACGCCGATCCGCGCGGGCTTGCCGAGCTTCGCACAGCGATTGCCCGCAAACTCGCGCGGGAGAATGGCATCTCCGCCGATGCTGACACCGAGATCACCGTCAGCCCCGGCGGCAAGCAGGGCATTCTGACGGCTTTGCTCGCTTTGGCCGGGCCCGGCGATCAGGTTCTGCTGGAAGATCCGGGCTGGTTGAGCTTCGAGCCGATGGTCCGGCTGACCGGCGCGCGACCGGTGCCGGTGCGTCTGCGCGCGGGCGACGGGTTTGCGCTCGACCTTGACGTTCTGGCACGTCGGATCACCAAACGCACCCGCATCCTGGTGCTGTGCAATCCGCACAATCCGACCGGTCGGGTGTTCACCGCCGCCGAGCTCGCAGCCATTGCCAGCTTCGTGCAGTCGCGCGACCTCATGGTGATCATGGATGAGGCCTATGAGCATTTCGTCTTCGACGGGCGGCGCCATGCGAGCCTTGCCTCTCTCCCCGGCATGCACGAACGGGTGATCACCGCGCAGACATGCAGCAAAACCTTCAACATGTTCGGCTGGCGGGTCGGCTGGCTGCTGGCGTCACCCGCGATCACCGAGCGTATTCGCCTTGTCTCGGTCCACTCGATCACCTGTGTGACCTCGTTCGCCCAGGCCGGAGCGGCAGCGGCGCTGGATGGCACGATCGCCCAGGGCAGCCTGACCTTGGCCGAGCTTGCTTCGTCGTATCAGCAACAACGCGATGCCCTGGTGGAAGGATTGCGCGCGATCAAGGGCGTGCGCTGCTTTATGCCGCAGGGGGCCTATTTCGCGTTTCCGGATATCAAGCGCTTCGGCCTCACCTCGCAGCAGTTGAGCGACCGGCTTTTTGCTGAAGCGCGGGTTTCGGCCAATCCGGGTTCGCTGTTCGGTCGTGGCGGTGAAGGCCATCTGCGGTTTGTCTTCAACGCCCAATTGCCGCAGATCGAAGCCGGGCTCGCCGCCTTGCAGCGCTGCCTGCGCAGCCTCTAGGCGATGCAATACAATCTGACCTTCTCGATGCTGCTGACCGCGCCCTATCTCGGATGGATCGCGGATGGCGTGCTGACAACGCTGCATCTGGCGTTGCTCTCCTGGTCCGTGGCACTCCTGCTGGGCTTGGCTGTTGGCATCGCGCGGGTCAGTTCCAACCGCGCGCTCAGATTGTTCGGCACCTTCTATGTCGAGCTGTTCCGAAACGTGCCGCTCTTGGTGCAACTCTTTCTGTGGTTCTACGTCGTCCCGGAATTTCTGCCGTCCGAGACCGCGCGCTGGTGGAACCGGCTTGATGAGGTGCCCTATTGGACGGCGGTGATCGGCATCGCCTTCTACACCTCGTCCCGTCTGGCCGAGCAGATCCGGGCCGCTCTCGGGGCGATTCCGAAGGGCCAGTTCGAGGCAGCCCTTTCGACCGGGCTGACCAAGCTGCAGATGTATCGCCACGTGATCATCCCCTATGCCGGGCGGATCATGATCCCGGCGATCACCTCCGAATTCCTCACCGTGTTCAAGAACACCGCACTTGCGCTGACGATCAGCGTCGTCGAGATCTCCGCCACCGCGCGCAAGATCGAGGCCTGGTCGTTCAAGGGGATCGAAGCCTACACCGTGGCCTCGGCCACCTACATGCTGACCACCCTCGCGGTGATCCTGGTGATGACGATGCTCGAACGCCGCCTCGCCATTCCCGGGCTGATCCGGTGGGGGAGCTGATCGATGGATTGGCAGGTGGTGCTGAACAATTCGAGCCTGCTGGCGCGGGGGCTGACAACCAGCCTTGAGCTGACGCTGTTTGCCATTGCGGCCTCCTTGCCGGTTGGCTGTCTGCTCGCCATTGGCAGGCTCAGCAAACAGCGCTGGCTCAGCCTGTTTTGCGCCTCGTTCGTCAATGTGATGCGCAGCAATCCATTGGTTCTGGTGCTGTTCTGGCTGATCTTTCTGGTGCCGCTGATCATCGGCCACCGCGTGCCCAATTTGGCCGCGGTGAGTGTGGCTTTCGTGGTGTTCTTCTCGGTGTATTTCTCGGAGATCGTGCGCTCCGGCATTCAGTCGGTCGGCCGCATGCAGATCAGTGCCGGGCTCTCCACCGGGCTGACCCGTGGCCAGACCATGCGCCATATCGTTCTGCCACAGGCGGTGCGTGCCATGCTCCCGGCGCTGACGACGCAATGCATCGTGGTGTTTCAAGGCAGCACAGTGGCCTATGTGGTCGGCTATGATGAGCTACTGCACAGTTCGTCGATGATCGCCGAGCGCACCGGGCGACCGGTGGAACTCTACATCGCAACTGCGGCGATCTATTTCCTTGTCAGCCTGGCAGGCTCGCTCCTCGCCCGCCGCTTCGAGACGAAAAGGAGCAGGGCATGACAGCGCCGATCATCCAGGTTCGCGATGTCGTGCTGCGCTATGGCGATTTCACAGCACTGGACCGTGTCTCGCTCGACGTGTTCGAGGGCGAAGTCATCGTGGTCTGCGGCCCCAGCGGCTCGGGCAAAAGCACGCTGCTGCGCTGTCTGAACGGGTTGGAGACCTTCCAGGAAGGCGAAGTGATCGTCGATGGCGAAAATGTCGCCACCTGCCGCAACCTGCCAGCACTGCGGCGGCGCATCGGGATGGTGTTCCAGCATTTCGAGCTCTACCCGCACATGACGGTGCTGCAGAACCTCACTCTGGCCCCGATCAAGGCGCAGGGACTGCCGCGCGCCGAAGCCGAGCGCCTTGCGATGGATTATCTGACACGGGTCGGCATCGCCGATCAGGCCGGGAAATATCCAGGATTGCTCTCTGGCGGCCAGCAACAGCGGGCCGCCATTGCGCGGGCGTTGACTCTGCAGCCACGCCTCATGCTGTTCGACGAACCGACCTCGGCGTTGGACCCCGAGATGATCTTCGAAGTGCTGCAGGTGATGAAGAACCTGGCGGTGCTGGGGATGACGATGGTCGTGGTGACGCACGAGATGGGCTTCGCGCAGGAAGTCGCCGATCGCGTGGTGTTCATGGACCGGGGTGCGGTGATCGAGACCGCTCCGTCTGCCGAGTTCTTTGCCTCGCCGAAGACGCCACGCGCGCGCGCGTTTTTGAAGCGCATTCTGCGGATTGGTTGAATCGGTCATATCGAGCACCAAAACGAGAAGGCCCGTGGGACTGGCTGTTCTGGGCGGGCGAATGTCGGTGGTGGCGGGTTCTCGCAATGGTCGCAAATGGATCCGTGAATAGGACCGCGGGTATCAGAGCACGGTCCGATCGATCGGAATCGATCGGCCGGACGGGCGTCGCTCTAAGCCGGATACACCAACGAATTCGGGATCATCTCCGAATCAAACGCGATTACCCGCTCGCGAAACCTCAGTCGCTCCTCGTTGCGCACCACCAGATCATGCGCCACTCCGCAGAGCACGATTTCGGATTGCTTGTCGATCAGCGTCTGCACCACCAGCACGTTCTGCCGCACTCGTGCGCCTGCATCCTCATGCGTGACGATGCGGATATTCGACAGGAACCGACGGTAATAGCGTGGCGCATAGACCTGGGTGCGGCGCAGGCCGGTGACGCGGTCTTGGAGCATGCCCCGGCTTTCCGCCTGCATCGTGCTCAGCGTCCGCCCGCGCTCAAAATTCCCGCGCGGGATGATGCGGAACAGGCAGTCCTCGGTGAAGAAATCCGGCCATTCTTCCAGACGCACATCGTCCAGCGCCTCGGTGTAGAGCGCATAGAATTCCGCCAATTCGTCGCGGCTGATCATTTGCCCATCACCTCGCGCCAGTAGCGATACATGCCGCGAATGGCGGTCTCGGTGACCATGTGGTCGGTATTACCAATCTCGCGTCCGCCCATCGTCACCAAACACGCTTCGTCCTCAGACGGGCTCATGCCCTGCTGCGAGAACTCGATCACCTCGCCATCATCGGCGGAGACGAAGCCGGACGGGCCGAACAGATTGGCCTGACGCGTGCGCCGCAGCCGCATCTCCGGCGTGTCGGAGGCGTAGCACCAATGCGTCCAGTGGAAATCGAACCCAGCTGCGCCTGTCGGCACGATCTGGCGGGTGGTCAGGCTGTTGACCTGCTGTTGCAGGATCACGCTGGGGAAGACGGTGATCATCCCCACTGTCTCCTCGCCCGGGAATTCCTGCACCACGTCGAGAATGCGCGGATCGGCGAGGCGGAGATCGCTCTGGAAGGTGCCCATTGTCGCGGTGACGTCATTGCTCTCCTGCTCGCCCTTGCGCGAGATCAGGATGCCGTGGCGGCCAGTGTCGTCCATCTCGACTGCGGCTTTCTGGTCGGCGCGGAACAAGCCGAAGGTTGCAAAGAACACATGCAGCAGGCCCGCGTGATAGGGGTCTTTGATGTTCTCTTGCATCAGCTTCCA